>JBDTJJ010000182.1:0-6543 GCA_039935895.1 Bacteroidia bacterium
AAGAAGCAGAGCAAATGGGCTTAGATACCGTACAATCTTTTAAACAAGAATTGGGTGGATATCGCAAACAGCTTGCTGCACCTTATCTTACCGATAAAGAGGCGACTGATAAATTGATTACAGAAGCATACCAACGCATGCAAACCGAGGTAAAAGCAAGTCATATTTTGGTTAAATGCGCCGAAGATGCCTTGCCAAAAGATACCTTAGAAGCTTGGGATCGTATTAATATTATATTAAATGTGGCTTCGGGCAAAGCGGTTTCTGCTAGCCAAATGAACGAATATGAAGCTTTGGTTAGAAGAAATTTATTTGGCGGAAAACCTCGTCCAACCAAAATGGATACTACTGAGTTTAATGGAAAAATTAATTCTTTAAAAGATTTAGTTGCCGGAAAAAATATCGATAAAAAGAAAGATCTATTTGCACAAGCTTCATCTGCAACAAGCGATGACGTTTCTTTAAAAGATGTTGGTGGAAGCCTAGGTTATTTTACCGCTTTAGAAATGGTTTATCCATTTGAAAACGCTGCTTACGAAACTAAAGTAGGCGATATCAGTAAAATTATTCGTACTCGTTTTGGCTATCATATTTTAAAAGTATATGATAAACGCCCTAACACAGGCGAAATTTTAACGGCTCATATCATGATTAAATTAAATAAAGATATGAAGCATGACGATTCTGTAAAAGCGCAACAAAAAATTGATGCCGTTTATGCAAAATTACAAGCGGGAGAAAAATTTGAAGATTTAGCTAAAAACTATTCAGAAGATAAACAAACATCTGCCAATGGCGGAGAATTAAGCTGGTTTTACGAACGTAAATTTCCAATTGAAGAGTTTTCTAAACAGGCTTTTGCTTTAAAAAACAACGGAGATTATTCTAAACCATTTACCACCAAATTTGGCTGGCATATTGTTATTCGTAAAGACAGACGTACCGTACCAACGTTTGAAGCAATGAAAACGGAATTGAAAAACAGAGTTGCAAAAGATTCTCGTTCGTACCAAAGCAAAGAATCTTTTATTGTTAAATTGAAAAAAGAATACTCGTTTAAAGAATTTCCAAAAGAAAAAGATGCAGTAACAAAAACAATAGATTCTACGTATTTTCAAGGTACTTGGAAAGCAAGCAAAGCTGATAAATTAAGCAAAGAACTATTTAGCATTGCCGGTAAAAAATACACGCAAAAAGATTTTGCAACGTATTTAGAATCTCACCAAACGCGTCGTGCAAAAACAGATGTAAACATGACTGTAAACGCACAATACAAAAACTTTGTTGACGAAAGCCTAATTGCTTACGAAGAAACTCAGTTAGATAAAAAATACCCTGAATACCACAACTTAATGCAAGAATACAGAGATGGTATTTTATTGTTTGATTTAACCGATAAAAAAGTTTGGAGTAAAGCCGTTAAAGACAGCGCAGGTTTAGAAAAGTTTTATGAAGCCAACAAAAACAACTACCTATGGGATGAGCGTGCAGATGTAAGCACTTACAAATGCGCCAACGAAACCATTGCCAAAGAAGTTAAAAAAATGTTAGTGGCTAAAAAAACAGAAAAAGAAATCACTGAAAAGCTAAACAAAAAAAACGCGTTAGATGTTAGTGTTGAAAATGTTACTTTCTTAAAAGGTGAGAATAAAGATGTAGATGCTAATTGGAAACAAGGCATTGCACCTGAAATTAAACAAGCCGATGGAAAAGTAAATATTATTGTAGTAAATAAACTAACGCCTAAAACGCCCAAAAAATTGGCTGAGTGCAGAGGTATGGTTACATCTGACTATCAAAATTATTTAGAAAAAGATTGGATTGCAAACCTACGTAACAACCATAAAATTGTGGTTAACCAAGAGGTTTTAAATACGGTTAAGTAATTTAACCTAATATAAAATTAAGAACACCAATAGAAATATTGGTGTTTTTTTTGTACTATTATTTCTCAATATTTAGTATTCTTTAATAGTGTTAGTCATTAAAACAAAAGCAATAAATCAGCCAAACTATAATTTTAGGATAATTTTTTAATTACGGGTTTAATTATACTTTTGTAAACAATGGCGGCAGCAAAAATATTACTGAACCAACAAAATTTTGAAATTACGCTAACGCGCCTTTGCCATCAACTTATTGAAACTCACAACAACTTTGAAAACACGGTTATTATAGGCTTGCAGCCTCGAGGCGTTTTTTTATCTAAACGAATACACAAACAATTAGTACAGCTTACCAAAAACAAAAATATTTTGTGTGGAGATTTAGATATTACTTTTTACAGAGATGATTTTCGACAAAAAGAATTGATACCAAACCAAACCAACATCCCTTTCATCATTGAAAATAAAAATGTGATTTTGGTTGATGATGTATTATTTACCGGACGTACCATACGCGCCGGCTTAGATGCATTGTTAGCTTTTGGTCGCCCAAAACAGGTTGAATTACTCGTTTTAATTGATAGAAGATTTAGCAGGCACCTGCCTATACAACCTAACTATGTAGGTAAAACCATTGATAGTATTCAATCACAAAATGTAAAAGTTGAGTGGAAAGAAACAGACGGACAAGATAAAGTAACCCTTTTAAACACCTAATTAAATGAGTCATCTAAGTACAAATCATCTTTTAGGAATAAAAAACATTACAAAAAATGATATTGAACTTATATTAAGTACGGCTAAAAATTTTAAAGAAGTCATTAACCGGCCCATAAAAAAAGTACCTTCTTTACGAGATATTACCATTGCCAATTTATTTTTTGAAAACTCTACTCGCACACGTACTTCGTTTGAATTAGCGCAAAAACGTTTAAGTGCCGATACCGTAAATTTTTCGGCATCTACCTCTTCGGTTAAAAAAGGTGAAACACTTATTGATACCGTAAACAACATACTTGCTATGAAAGTTGATATGGTTGTTATGCGCCATCCAAATGCTGGAGCCTGTGTGTTTTTAAGTAAGAAAATAAAAAATTGTAAAATTATTAATGCCGGAGATGGCGCGCATGAACATCCTACGCAAGCCTTGCTAGATGCCTATTCTATTCAAGAAAAATTAGGTACGCTAAAAGGCAAAAAAGTAGTTATTGTGGGCGATATATTGCACTCTCGTGTGGCACTTTCAAATATATTTTGTCTGCAAAAAATGGGCGCACAGGTTAAGGTTTGTGGTCCGGCAACATTAATTCCAAGATATATAAAATCGTTAGGTGTTGAAGTTGAAACCGATTTAAAGAAAGCTTTAGCGTGGGCAGATGTGGCTAATATGCTGCGCATTCAATTAGAGCGACAAGACATAAAGTTTTTCCCTTCTTTGCGTGAATACAGCATGATGTACGGCTTAACACAAGATATTTTAGATAGCTTAAAAAAAGATATTTTAATTATGCACCCGGGCCCTATTAACAGAGGCGTAGAAATTAGTAGCGAAGTAGCCGACGGAAAAAATTCTATTATACTTGAGCAAGTAGAGAACGGCGTAGCCATACGTATGGCGGTTATGTTTTTATTAGCAGGCAAACAAAATTAACATTCAAATTAGCTTACTGCTTAATAAATTTTTGTACGCTTTGGTTGTCCTTATAAAACAACCCCCAGGTTGCAGATTACTTATATGTATACTGGCTTTTCTATTAACAATTCACCATTAACTATTAACTAATTGCCAATAACTAATAACTTTGCCGCATGAAAATTTCTTACAACTGGCTTAAAACACTTATCAATAATCAGGATATAACCCCCGAACAGGTTTCTATTGCCCTTACCGATTGCGGACTTGAAGTAGAAAGCATGGAAAGTTTTGAAAGCGTAAAGGGCATGCTTAAAGGCGTAGTGGTTGGTCATGTTTTAGAACGAGAAAAACATCCCAATGCCGATAAGTTAAGTCTTACCAAGGTAGATGTAGGCAATGGCACTATATTAAGTATTGTTTGCGGAGCGCCCAATGTAGCAGCTAATCAAAAAGTATTAGTCTCAACCGTGGGCAGCGTTTTGCACACTTTTGGAGGAGATACCATCGAGATAAAAAAATCTAAAATACGTGGCGAAGCTAGTGAAGGAATGATTTGTGCAGAAGATGAACTGGGTATTGGTAATAGTCACGATGGCATTATGATCCTTCCCGAAGATACCAAAGTAGGTATGCCTGCGGCCGAATATTTAAAACTATATACCGATACTGTTTACGAGATTGGCTTAACCCCCAACCGTGGCGATGCGGCTTCTCACCTGGGCGTTGCCCGCGATTTAGTGGCGGTTTTAAATTGCGAATCGAATTCTAATACTAACGAAACACACCTTAACGGAATTAAAGAATTGCCTCAACCTTCTAATACTTTTAAGATAGAGGTTAAGGTTGAAGATAGTATAGGTTGCAAGCGTTACAGCGGCATTGCCCTTAGCGGTATAACGGTTGCGTCATCGCCACAGTGGTTAAAAAATTACTTGGGTGCTATTGGTTTACGTTCTATAAATAACATTGTAGATATTACAAACTTTGTAATGCATGAAACCGGACAACCCATGCATGCCTTTGATGCGCACGCTATTGAAGGAAACCAAGTGGTGGTTCGCAGAGCTAACGAAGGTGAAAAATTTGTTACGCTGGATGAAGTTGAACGTACCTTACAGGCAACCGATTTAGTTATTGCCAACGCTAAAAACCCTATGTGCATTGCCGGTGTTTTTGGTGGCTTGCATAGTGGCGTTACAGATAAAACCACGGCTATCTTTTTAGAAGCTGCTTATTTTGATGCGTCTTCGGTAAGAAAAAGCTCTAAGCGCTTAGGTTTAAAAACAGATTCTTCTTTTCGTTTTGAACGTGGCACCGATCCTGAAATGACGGTTAACGCTATCAATCGTGCAGCTAATTTAATTTTAGAAATTGCCGGTGGACAAGTTTCATCTGCCTTGGTAGATATTTATCCCGAAAAAATTGAGCCATTTAAAGTCGCGTTTTCTTACAGCAATTGCGATAGCTTAATTGGGAAAACCATTGATAGAAATATCATTAAAAATATTTTGATTTCGGTTGGTATAGAAATTATAAAAGAAGGCGCAGATGGTTTACTGTTGCACGTGCCTCGTTATAAATATGATGTTACCCGCGAGGCCGATGTTATTGAAGAAGTACTGCGTATTTACGGAATGAATAATGTTGAACTAAGCGGCAAAATATCTTTTTCGATGACACCTAACAAAGTGGATATTACCAATAAAGTGGATAACGAAATTGCAACGGTACTTGCCAACCAAGGTTTTTATGAAGCCATGAGTACATCGCTTACCAAAGGCGCCTATACACAAAATGATGAAGGTGTGGTGGCTATGCTAAACCCACTAAGCAGCGATTTATCGGTGTTGCGCCCTACCCTGCTTTACGGTATGTTAGAGGCGGTAGCTTATAATAGTAACCACAAAACCTCCGACATAAAATTATTTGAGTCAGGAAAGACTTATCATAAAAAAGCAGAAGGCGAATTTCTGTATTACGAACAAAAACAAGTCGCACTGGTTATTAGCGGCAAATTACACAATGCTAATCACCATCAACCAAAACCCGCTGAGGTAAATTTTTATACACTAAAATCTTATATAGAAGCTGTGTTTGTTAAATTGGGTATTACGTTTAAAGCGCAAAATGTAGAACATACGCAGCTTTCGGGCGTATATCAATATCAGGTTGGTAAAAAAGTCATTGCCCTTGTGGGCGAAGTAAATAAACCGGTACTAAAGAGTTTTGATGTTAGTCAGCCTGTTTTTTATGCCGAATTATACTTAGATGCTATTTACAATTTGGCTTTTAAGCCTGTTATTTATACAGAGACATCTAAATTTCCGGCTGTTAAACGCGATTTAGCTTTGTTGATAGATAAAGATAAAGGTATTACATATCAGCAAATATTTGATTTAGCTTTTGAAACAGAAAGAAAACTTCTTACAGATATAACTATTTTTGATCGTTATGAAGGTGATAAAATTCCAGCAGGAAAATTATCGTATGCTTTAAGTTTTACTTTCTTAAACCCAGAAGCAACGTTAACCGACAATCAAATTACTAACACAACCAACAAATTAATTAAGGTTTTTGAAGAAAAATTACAAGCATCAATTAGAAGTTAAATAATTGGTTATTAAATTATTGGATCGATTCAAATAAAGTAATTATTCTACTTAATTAACAACTTCTCAACAGGTTTTTAACGGCTTATAAACAGGTTATGAATACTTGTTTGGTAAACCTTAAATTAGACTAAAACCCTTTTTATGTAGCTCAATAAAACAAATTGTTAATAAAAAGTTAATATATTTGTAGTCCACTAATCAATATAGTCAATGTTTGAAATCTTAAATCATTTTCAGAAAAAGTTTAAGCCGCTTACTAAAGACGGTTTACGTTTTCAAGGCCTTTCGTTAATTGACGTAAAGCGCAAGAAACACGTAATTATGATTTCGAAACCATTTGTTTTTGATAACCGTAAGTTGCCTAAGGTTTACGACGGATTAGAAATTAAAGCAAAAATTGAAGGTGATT
>JBDTJJ010000183.1:0-2505 GCA_039935895.1 Bacteroidia bacterium
ATATTTTTTTTAGTCATTTTAGATGCTCCCATTATTAAAGGGTATAGAAGTTTTGTAATTCGTTGTTTAATATTCATCCGTAAAAATTTCCGCTAAAATACAAACCTTTGGTTACGCATTCAATACATTGCATATATTTATAACATGCTACAAAGACGTCTTGGACTTGCACAAGCAACTGCCATCAACATGATTGATATGGTTGGCATTGGCCCGTTTATTACCTTACCTATGGTAATTGGCATGATGAATGGCCCGTATTTTTTATACGCATGGATTGCAGGTGCAGCATTATCATTTGTAGATGCCATGGTTTGGAGCGAACTTGGCGCAGCGTTCCCAAAGGCAGGAGGTTCATACAATTTTTTAAAAGAAGCTTACAATCCAAAAAAAGTAGGCAAGCTGATGAGCTTTTTATTTGTATGGCAAACCATGATACAAGCGCCGTTAGTTATTGCTTCTGCAGCCATTGGGTTTTCATCTTATTTATCCTACTTAGTTCCGTTAAATACATTTACATCAAAAGCGGTAAGTGGAGGCGTTGTTATTTTAATCGTTATATTATTGTATCGCAAAATAGAAGCCATTGGTAAAATAAGTATGTTTTTGTGGGGAGGCGTTATCCTTACTTTATTATGGATTATTGGCGGAGGAATTGCACACGGTAATTTTACCGAACCCATAAAACATATAAACGATGGCTTGACGATAAACTACGCATTTGTGGCTGCTATTGGTTTTGCAGGCGTTAAAAGTATTTACAGCTATTTGGGCTATTATAATGTTTGCCATTTGGGTGGCGAAATTAAAGAGCCCACTAAAAATATTCCGCGCAGTATGTTTTTATCTATAGCAGGCATTGCTGTCTTATATTTGGCAATGAATGTTAGTGTAACAAGTGTTATACCTTGGCAGGAAGCTAAAGACAGCGAGTTTGTTATTAGTGTTTTTATGCAACGCTTAGCTGGTAATACAGCAGCAACTGTTGTTACGTATTTAATTTTGTGGGTGGCTTTTGCATCGGTGTTTTCTGCCACATTGGGCTATAGCCGCATACCTTATGCCGCTGCGGCTGATGGAGCGTTCTTTAAAGTGTTTGCTAAACTGCATCCAACAAGGCAATTTCCACATATCTCGCTTTTGTTTTTGGGTGGCGTGGCTTTTATTTTTAGTCTGTTGTTTAAGTTGAGCGATGTAATAAGTGCTATTCTTGCCATGCGCATTTTAGTGCAGTTTATCGGACAAGCCATCGGTCTTCTTATTCTGCGTAAAACGCGTGGCGCAGCTACTTTCCCTTACAAAATGCCTTTGTTTCCTTTGCCAATTTATATAGCTATTGTTTTATGGATAGGTATTTTAATTGCTACCAGTTTAAAAATGGTGCTGATTGGTTTAGTTGTAATTGCAAGCGGCACTATTGTTTATTTTATAAAAGCAAAACGAAATAACGAATGGCCTTTTGCAAATAAAAACGCCAATACTATTATCTAAAAAGTAATATCTTTATCAAAACAAATAAATAGTTTATGGAAATATTTTTACTCTTACTCGTTATTGTTTTACTTTTTATTTTAAGAAGCAATCAAAAGAAAGAAACAGAAAATCTTTATAAAAAAATTCAGGATTTAGAAAAGTATCTTCAAAATAATCAAACGGCATCTTTTGTAAAAGAAGAAATAAAACCTACGCCTCCGCCGGTAGAAGAAATGGAGAACGTTTATGAAAGATTTAATTTGCCAATTATAGAAGAACAGGAAGAAGAGGCCGCACCCATTTTAGAAGAATTTAAAGAAGAAATTTCTCCAATTAGTATAGGGCTGAAGCAAGAAGGTATATTAGTTAATGATGCTGAAATTATTGATATACACAACGAAGTATTTAAACAGGAAAAGATTTTAGCCGATAAAAAACAAGTTGCTGCCATAAAAGAAGTAGAGTTAAGTTGGTGGGATAAATTTAAAGTTACCAACCCTGATTTAGAGAAATTTATTGGCGAAAACTTAATCAGTAAAATTGGCGTTGCTATTTTAGTTTTAGGCATTGGTTTTTTTGTAAAATATGCCATAGATCAAAATTGGATAAACGAAACTGCACGAGCGGGCATTGGCATTTTATGCGGTGGTATTGTTTTAGGCTTTGCACACAAATTGCGTAAAAACTTTAAAGCATTTAGTTCGGTTTTAGCAGCAGGTGCTATTGCCATATTTTATTTTACCATTGCAATTGCCTTTCATCAATATCATTTGTTTAGTCAAACCGTAGCGTTTTCTATTATGGTCGTTGTTACTGCCTTTAGTATTTTAATTTCTATCTCTTATGACCGCATTGAATTAGCTGCGTTATCCTTAATTGGTGGTTTTGCTGCACCTTTTATGGTTAGCACAGGCGAAGGCAATTACATAGCCTTATTTACTTACATCATGATATTAAATACCGGCATGTTAGTTTTAGCTTATATGCGCAAATGGAATTTAATAAACATACTCACCTATATTTTTACAGTTT
>JBDTJJ010000184.1:0-5900 GCA_039935895.1 Bacteroidia bacterium
TTTAAAAATGAAAAAACCGATTTTATAAAATTATTAAAAGAGCTTGGCGAACTGGTTGCTTGGGCACAATTGCGCAGCTCTGGTTTAGATGGCACGGCAAATGGAGATGAACTGATTAAATTTGCCAAAACAAATAAAATAGAACAAGTTATACCTTGCGCTAAAAAAATGTATAAACATGTATTAGACGATTATAAAAGTTATATGAAAGATTATACTTCAAAAAAAGCGTAAAAGCATATAATTTTGGATAATTAAAAAAACAAATTACATTTGTAACATAAAATGAAAAAACAAATCTTAAATAATAGCTGGTGGTGGTTCTCAACAAATGTTGTGAACAGCTAAGTTATTATATAGATATCATATAAATTTCAAAGCCCGTTGTTCACAAAACAGCGGGCTTTTTGTTTTTATAATAATTTAAAATTAAGATGAAAAAAATTAAAGTACATACACTCACAAAAAAAATAAGCGGCGATTTGCTTACGCCGGTCGGCATTTATCTCAAAATAAGAGACAGGTATAAAGAACCTTTATTATTGGAGAGTTCTGATTATCATTCTAATAAAAACAGTAAATCATTTATTTGTTTTGAACCCTTGGCAAGTGTTATTATTAAACAGAACGAAGTAGTTTTTACAAATGGAAATGTAATTGATGTACATGCAAAATCAATTTCTTTAAACGAAACTATTGAAGCGTTTTCTGCTTGTTTTGAAATTGACAATAAAAAGCAATCGCTTTTTGGTTATACATCTTACGAAGCTGTGCAGCTAATGGAAGATATAAAATTGAAAGAAACCGCCCCTGAAACAGACATTCCTTTGGCTATTTATTCGCTGTATAAAAATACCATTGTTATAAATCACTTTAACGATGAAGTAGAAATTACTTGCAATGCCGAAAATGGAGATGATCTAAATCAGCAAATTATTGAAATAGAAAATTTGCTCCAAAATAAAACGGTTGCTGAATTTTCTTTTTCTGTTAACGGAGAAGAGCTTTCCGATAATACAGACGCCGATTATTTAGAAATGATTAAACAAGCTAAACAGCATTGTAAACGTGGAGATGTTTTCCAACTGGTGCTATCTCGTAGATTTAGCAGGGCTTTTAAAGGAGATGAGTTTAATGTGTATCGTCAATTGCGCCGCGTAAATCCTTCTCCATATTTATTTTATTTCGATTATGGGAATTTTAAACTATTTGGTTCGTCACCAGAAGCACAGTTGGTTGTTCAAAATAATAAAGCAGAAATCCATCCAATTGCCGGCACTTACAAACGGACGGATAATGATGAAGAAGATTTAAAATCTATTGAAAAACTAAAACAAGATAAAAAAGAAAATGCCGAACACATGATGTTGGTTGATTTAGCGCGTAACGATTTGAGTATGCATTGCAAAGATGTAAAAGTTGAAACATTAAAAGAAGCGCAAATTTATTCGCACGTAATACATTTGGTTTCAAAAGTTACGGGCTTGCTAAAAGAGAAATCTTCTTCGTTTAAAGTCTTGTGCGATTCTTTTCCTGCTGGCACTTTATCTGGTGCTCCCAAACACAATGCAATGAAACTTATTGACAACTATGAAAAAACCTCACGCAGTTTTTATGGTGGAGCCGTTGGATTAATTGGTTTAGATGGCTCATTAAACCACGCTATAATGATACGCACTTTTTTAAGCAAAAATAATACTTTGTATTATCGAGCAGGTGCAGGCATTGTAGATTCTTCCATTAATGAAAACGAATTAAACGAAGTTTATAATAAAATTGGTGCTCTACAAAAAGCAGTTACATTGGCTTCAGAACATAATTTAATCACAAAATAAAACTTGAATATGAAAATTTTAGTCTTTGATAATTACGATAGTTTCACATACAACTTAGTCCACTTGGTTGAAAAAGTTTGCGATCATCAAATTGATATTTATCGCAATGATAAAATTAGTTTACAGCAAATTAATGATTATGATAAAATACTTTTATCTCCCGGTCCGGGTTTACCAAACGAAGCGGGCATTTTATTAGATGTTATAAAAACGTATGCTCCTACAAAATCTATTATGGGTGTATGCCTTGGTTTGCAAGCTATTGGTGAGGCTTTTGGCGCTAAACTAAAAAATTTAGACAATGTATATCATGGCATTGCAACGCCTGTTCAAATTATAAAAGAAGATATTTTATTTAAAGATTGTCCGAAAGAATTTAAAGCAGGGCGATACCATTCGTGGGTAGTTGATACAAATGGATTACCTGATTGCTTTGATGTTACTTCGGTTGATGAAGAAAAAAACATCATGGCGATGAAACATAAAACGTATGATGTACGAGGTGTGCAGTTTCACCCTGAATCTATTTTATCTGAATACGGCGAGCAAATTATTAGTAATTGGATTAATAATTAATTGAGATGAAAAAGTATTTAAAAAAATTATACGATAGTCAAACGCTTACCAAACAAGAGGCGCGAGAAGTATTGCTTTTAATTTCGGAAGGAAAAGTTAATCCAGCCGAAGTGGCTTCTTTGTTGACTGTTTATTTAATGCGACCAATTAATGTGGATGAACTTAGCGGCTATCGCGATGTGTTGCTTGAATTGTGCATCCCTGTTTCTATTGAAAAAGAAACCATTGATGTTTGCGGAACAGGTGGCGATGGAAAAAATACATTCAATATATCTACGCTATCGGCCTTTGTGGCTGCGGCTTGTGGAGTGCCTGTTGCCAAGCATGGTAATTATGGCGTGTCGTCAGTTAGCGGTTCTTCTAATGTGTTGGAGTATTTAGGTTATAAGTTTACTGATAATGTTGATGCGTTAATCAAGCAATTAGATAAAAATAATATTTGTTTTATGCACGCGCCTTTGTTTCATCCGGCTTTAAAAGCGGTTGGTTCTATTCGTAAAGAAATGGGTGTAAAAACTTTTTTCAATATGCTTGGTCCTTTGGTAAATCCTGCAAATACAACGCATAAAATGGTGGGTGTTTATAGTTTGGAATTGGCAAGGGTGTATCATTATTTATTGCAAAAAGAAAATCAAAAATATTGCATCGTTCATTCGATGGATGGTTACGATGAAATTTCTTGTACGGATAATTTTAAAATTTATTCTCCAAATGGAGAACAGGTTGTTAGTCCGCAACAATTTAATTTACCGATTATAAAAGAAGAAGATCTTTTTGGTGGAAATACTGTAGAAGAAGCAGCGATTATTTTTATGGATGTGCTTCAAAATAAAGGTACAAAACAACAAACAGATGTATTGGCAATCAATTCCGCTTATGCGGTACATTGTTATACAAATAAACCTATTGCAGATTGCCTACTTCAAACAAGAGAAATAATCGAATCAAAAAAAGCATATAATCTTTTTACAAATCTTATAAATAATCAATAGATGGATAACTTACAGACAATTATAGAATTTAAAAAGAAAGAAGTAGCCGAAAGGAAGAGCCTTTATCCTGTTAAACTTTTGGAGAAAACAATTTACTTTAATTCGCCTTGCGTGTCATTTAAAAAATATTTGCAACGAGATGATTTAACCGGAATTATTGCAGAGTTTAAACGTAAATCTCCTTCGCGTGGTTTTATAAATAAATATGCCGATATAGAAAAAACTACGCTTGGTTATATGCAAGCAGGTGCAAGTGCTTTATCTGTTTTAACGGATACTAATTTTTTTGGCGGAAAGAATGAAGATTTAACCACTGCGAGGAAATTTAATTTTTGCCCCATTTTACGTAAAGATTTTGTGGTAGATGAATACCAAATTACAGAAGCAAAAAGTATTGGTGCAGATGTAATTTTATTAATTGCCGCAGTGTTAGAAAAAGAACAAATTAAAAATTATACCAAGTTGGTGAAAGATTTGGGTATGGAAGTTTTATTGGAGATTCATGACGAGGATGAACTAGATAAAATTATTCCGGAAATTGAAGTTGTCGGAATTAATAATCGCAATTTAAAAACAATGGAAGTTTCTATTCAAAACTCGTTAGATATTTTACCGAAACTTTCTTCTTCTGTTTTAAAAATATCTGAGAGTGGAATTAAAACAGCCGAGCAATTAATCCAATTAAAAAATGCAGGCTTTAATGGTTTTTTAATGGGAGAGTTTTTTATGAAACATGGGCGACCGGAAGAAGCCTGTATGCAATTTATTAAAGAGGTAAAACTATTGTCAGTTCGAGCGTAGTTGAGAACAAAAAACGGAAAAGATGAAATTTAAAGTCTGCGGTTTAAAGAACGAAGAAAATATTTTACAGGTTTTAGCCTCTAAGCCTGATTATATTGGATTTATATTTTACGAAAAGTCGCCAAGATATATTGGTAACGAACTTACTGTGGAGTTTGCACAAAGTATTTGTTCTGCAAAAAAAGTTGGTGTGTTTGTCAATGAAAATGAAGTAACTATATTAGATATTGCTTCACGTTATGGATTAGATTATGTGCAACTGCATGGAAACGAAACAGCTGCCTTTTGTACTGAAATACAAAAATCTATTCCGGTTATAAAAGCGTTTCAGGTAGATGATAATTTTGATTTTTCTATTCTTAATGAATATGAAAATGGGTGTGCTTGTTTTTTATTCGATTCTAAATGCAAACAGTTTGGTGGCAGCGGAGAAACTTTTAACTGGAAAAAATTAGAACAATATAAACTTCAAAAACCATTTTTCCTTAGTGGAGGAATTGATTTAGAAAACATAGACGAAGTTTTAAAACTTAGATTCTCAAATCTGATTGCGATTGATGTAAACAGTCGTTTTGAAACGGAAGCAGGAATAAAAGACATTGAAAAAGTAAAAATACTAAGTAACAAAATTAAGGACGCATGAATTATCAAGTAGATGAAAACGGTTATTACGGAAACTTTGGTGGGGCTTTCATTCCGGAGCTATTGTATAAAAACGTGCAAGAGCTTCAGGAAAATTATTTGAAGATAATTTATGAAGACGGCTTTCAAAAAGAGTTTACTAATCTATTGCATGATTATGTGGGGCGACCAACGCCTTTGTATTTAGCCAAGCGCTTATCTGAAAAATATAAAACTAATATTTATTTAAAGCGTGAAGATTTAAATCATACAGGTGCGCATAAAATAAATAATACCATCGGGCAAATTTTATTAGCAAAACGCTTGGGTAAAACACGCATCATTGCAGAGACAGGTGCTGGTCAGCATGGCGTTGCAACGGCTACTGTTTGTGCTTTAATGAATATTGAATGTGTGGTATATATGGGCGAAGTCGATATAAAAAGACAAGCGCCAAATGTTGCCCGCATGAAATTATTGGGCGCTAAAGTAGTACCTGCCACTTGCGGAAGTAAAACATTGAAAGATGCTACCAATGAAGCTATAAGAGATTGGATCAATAATTCACACAACACACATTACATCATTGGTTCGGTGGTTGGTCCGCATCCTTATCCGGAGATGGTGGCTCGCTTTCAATCGGTTATAAGTGAAGAAATTAAAAAACAACTTGTAGAAAAAATGGGCAAAGAAAATCCTGATGCGGTGATTGCTTGTGTGGGCGGCGGTAGTAATGCGGCGGGTGCGTTTTATCATTTTTTAAATGAAAAAAATGTACGACTTATTGGTGCAGAAGCGGCAGGACAAGGTATAGCAACTGGACATACAGCGGCTACACTTAACATTGGCACTTCCGGTGTTATACACGCTTGTAAAACGATGTTGATGCAAGATGAATACGGACAAATTATGGAGCCATATAGTATTTCTGCCGGATTGGATTACCCTGGTATTGGGCCTTTGCACGCACATTTGCACGAAACTAAACGTGGTGAATTTTTAAGCATTACAGATGATGAAGCTTTGCAGGCAGCTTTTTTATTATGCAAGCTGGAAGGTATTATACCTGCTTTAG
>JBDTJJ010000185.1:0-3469 GCA_039935895.1 Bacteroidia bacterium
TACTGCACGTTGGGTTCAATAACTAAAATCCAAAAAGGCTTAATTAATAGATTTAAGGAAATCAGTATAGCTAAATTGGTTATGAACTTTTTTTGCATCATAAGGGCTGCGAATATAAGTTTATTAAACTTAACTAAAAACAGGCATTTTTATTGTTTGACCCATTAAATTTATAGTGGAAGTAATGTTGGTTTATCTAACCATTTTTCTATTTCGGTTTGATCTAAAATAATGTAATTAACCTTGTTTTCTACAACACTATTATTCATTAAATAAATAGCTGGCCAGGATAGTCCGGCTAGGTATATAAAATGACTGCCTTTTAGCATGCAATAAGGCAGGTTACTTATTTGGGTATCATCAAAAAAACCTTTTAAATCCTCAGGCTTGCCATTAAGCACACAATAAAACGGAATGTTTGGATTTTTTTGATTTATAATATGAATTTTTTTTGCGGCAATACGACAATGTTTACAAGTTAAACTCATAAAAGAAATAATGTATTTACCTTTTCTAAGTTCTTGAGGAGGTGTGTTTACTAAGGCATTATCATAAAGCGTATCTAACGGAATTTTAAAGTTTTTTTCGGGGGCACTCAAGTAGGCTTCCGAGTAATCTAATTTTACCGGATTTAAAATAAAAGGCAATATTAAGGAGGTTAAAAACAATCCAATTATAATAAATTTAGATGCTTTGCCGTAATTCCAGCCATCATGAAGCTTGTATAAGCCCAAAAACACAATTAACATACCTATGTTTTTTAACAAAGCCTGTAACGGCGTCATTTGAATAGTTGTGCCAAAACAACCGCAGTTTCCTGTATTGCCGGCTATAACTATTTGCAGCAATAAGTAAATACAAAAAATTAAAAGAGTTATAATACCTAGTTTATAGGTTATTTTTTTTAGCTGAATATTTAAAATTAACAACACGCCAATTAAAAGCTCAAATCCAATTAAAAAACGGGCAATAAAGGGCGCCATTTGCCAGCTAAGTCCCAACTCTACAAAGGTAAACTCAAAAGGTTCTACTGGGTATAGTTTGGTATAGGCCGAAAAAACAAAAACGCCTCCCATTAAAGCACAAATAACTGCAAGAATAATTTTTTTTAGCATATAATAGTCTTAAATAAAAAAAGCAGCTAAAATTAGCTGCTTTTAATTAAGAAATCAAACGATTTTTTAGATACCGCAAGATTTAGTAGATGTGTTTGTTGCAATACAAGCATTTTCAGCGTTAAGAGTTGATGTTGCTTTTACAGTTGAGCTTGTACCATCAGTACAAGAACAAGTGTAACTTTTTTTGCAAGAAGCTGATAAAGCTGCTACTACTACTAATGATAGGATAATTTTTTTCATAAAATTGTTTTTTAAGGGTTTATAACGCAAAAATAATTAAATTTTTAAAAGTTCAAAAATTATTTTTACAATTTTTTAGTTAAATAACTGTCAAATTACATGTTTTTGTTTGTTTTTTAACTCGAAAACTTGAGCATAAACATCATAAACCTTTGCGTTTTATATTATTAGTATATTTGCCGCCTAATTTTAATTTGAATGAGTTATTTAGATTTTGAAAAACCAATAGAAGACCTTGAAAAAGAGCTTCAAAAATTAAAAGACGTTGCCACTAAAAGTAAGTTAGATGTTTCTTCTTCTATTAAAGAAATGGAAACTAAAATAAGCGATACTAAAACCCATATTTATTCTTCTCTTACGGCTTGGCAAAAAGTACAGCTTTCTCGTCACCCAGAAAGACCTTACGCACTTGATTATATAAACGCTTTAACAGCCGGTAATTTTATTGAATTGCATGGCGATCGCACCGTTGGTGATGATAAAGCCATGATTGGTGGTTTGGGCGATGTAGATGGCAAAACCTACATGTTTATTGGTCAGCAAAAAGGCAGAAATACCAAAGAACGCCAGTTTCGTAATTTTGGAATGCCAAACCCGGAAGGATACCGCAAGGCGCTTCGTTTAATGAAAATGGCTGAGAAATTTAACAAGCCAATCATTACCTTAATAGATACTCCCGGCGCTTACCCAGGTTTAGAAGCTGAAGAACGTGGACAAGGAGAGGCCATTGCAGGTAATTTATTAGAAATGGTGCAACTTACCGTGCCTGTTATTTGTATTATTATTGGCGAAGGCGCCTCTGGTGGTGCACTTGGCATTGGTATTGGCGATAAAGTGTTAATGCTTGAAAACTCTTGGTACTCGGTTATCTCTCCCGAAAATTGCTCTACTATTTTATGGAGAACTTGGAATTTTAAAGAAACTGCCGCCGAAGCCTTAAAACTTACCGCAACCGATATGCTTGGCAATAAATTAATTGACGGCATCATTCCCGAACCTTTAGGAGGCGCTCATAAAAATCCTGCTGCTGCTTTTGAATTTGTTAAAACCGCTATTCAAAAATATACAGCTGAGTTAAGCAAACAAACACCTGAAAAACGTATTTCAGATCGCATAGATAAATTCTGCGCCATGGGCGTTGTTATCGAAGAAAACGAAGTGGTAAAATAAATTTTAAATCAATAATTCAACACATAAATTATGGCAAACACAGGAGATGTAAATATAGGTACCGTACTTCGCTACAATGGCGAACTTTGTTTAATTACAGAATGGCAACACCGCACACCGGGCAATTTACGTGCTTTTTACCAAGCAAAAATGCGTAATTTAATGAATGGTAAACAAACCGAAAATCGTTTCCGCAGTGGCGAAGAAGTTACTTTGGTACGTGTAGAATATAAAATGATGCAATTTATTTACAGCGAAGGCGATTTTATTGTTGTAATGGATAATGAAACCTTCGAGCAAATTCATATTTCGGCATCCACATTAGGTGCAGGTTTAAAATTTTTAAAAGAAGGTATGGAAATTAAAGTAACTTTTGAAGAAGACACCCCTATTTTGGCCGAAGCACCAACATTTGTGGAAGTTGAAGTTACTTATACCGAGCCAGGCGTTAAAGGCGATACTGCAACTAATACCTTAAAAACTTCAACCGTTGAAACCGGCGCAGAGGTAATGATACCTTTATTTATAAACCAAGGCGATAAAATTAAAGTTGATACGCGCACATCTACGTATGTAGAGCGTGTAAAAAAATAATTTGTAATTTATTTTTATAAGAAAGCTGTCTTTGCAATAGGGCAGCTTTTTTTTTGGCGGAAATTATTTATTAATTGAGCGTATATATAAATCTTCCACTTTTTTACGCGCCCAAGGTGTTTTACGCAAAAAAGTCAAACTCGATTTAATACTTGGGTTTTCATAAAAGCAATTAATTTTTACACGATCAGATAATTCTTCCCAACCATACTTTTTTTGAAGATGCTCTAAAATAGCTTCTAACGTTATGCCGTGTAAAGGGTTGTTGGTTTGCTGCATTTAATGATAGAAAAAATTAATCTGTATGCTTGGTCTGCTCTTCAATAATGCTAGCTTGCTTTTTTAAA
>JBDTJJ010000186.1:0-5232 GCA_039935895.1 Bacteroidia bacterium
AATACAATTTATGTTGAACGCTAGCTTAAAACATATTGAATATAGCATGGGTAATAGATTCAATAAGTCTAAAATCGAAGCTATTCTAAAATTATAAACAAAAAAACTGATATGTAATTTTAGAAAAAAAAATTTAACTTAATTACCTTCTAAATTCAAATTATTGCGTTAGGGATTGAAACGAAAATCCTTTACTGTAATCAGTAAAGATTGAAGTGAAAAGCCCGACGGCGTAACCGCCGAAACGCCCAAATTGATATTTTAATCTTATTAAATACACTATTTTTTAAATAATTACGTTATTTTGCAGTTTTAATAAACCAAAGAAACTGATATGAAATTTTTAGCGACAATAATTTTACGATACAGAATATTTTTTTTACTGTTTGTTGCCGCTGTTACGGGCTTTATGGGCTTTAAAGCAAAAGATGTTGAAATTACTTATTTCTTTGCAAAGCTGCTGCCAGATAGCGATACAGCCAGTATTGATTACGAATATTTTAAAAGTAAATTTGGACAAGATGGTTCTGTTTTAGTTATTGGTACTGATATTACTCCTTTAAAAAAGTTAGACAATTTTAATGCCTGGTGTAAGTTGGGCGACAGGTTGAAAGCCACACAGGGCATAGAAAACGTGCTATCCGTAGGGCGTTTACAAGATATTGTTTTAAACGATAGCGCGGGTAAATTCGAAATGAAAAAGCTGTTTACCCAGCTACCAAAAACACAGCAAGAATTAGATGCCATTTGGGAAAAGATACTTACCCTTAAATTTTATGATGGCATTATATTTAATAGCAAAACAAACTCTACATTAATTGCAGTAACTTTTAATAAAAATGATTTAAATACCAAAAAGCGTTTATCTATTACCGATTCGTTGAAAGCCAAGGGAGATGCATTTTCTAAGCAAACCGGCATTGCATTACATTACTCGGGTATGCCCTATATACGTACCAATGTGGCGCGTAAAATTCAGCACGAAACAACTTTCTTTTTAGCCTTAACTATACTTGCCACGGGCTTGGTTTTATTCTTCTTTTTTAGAAGTTTTTACCCTGTCATATTTTCACTTTTAGTAGTTAGTTGCGGCGTTGTTTTTAGCGTTGGCTTGTTGGTTCTATTCGGCTTTAAACTTACCGCCATGAGTGCTATTATTCCGCCATTAATTATTGTTATTGGTGTGCCCAATTGTATTCTCATTCTAAATAAATACCATACCGAATTTGCCCGACATGGTAATAAAATGAAAGCCTTGCACGTTGCTATTGAAAGAAGCAGCGTATCTCTTTTCTTTGCCAATTTTACCACCGCCATTGGTTTTGCTGTGTTTTGTACCATTAAAAATTACATCTTTTTCGAATTTGGTTTAGTATCGTCCATCAGTGTAATGGCGACGTATGTTTTTTCTATGATGATTGTCCCTGCTATTTTTAGCTACCTCCCTGCCCCACCCGAAAAACACATTAAACATATTGAAGGCAAAAAATTAACTAAACTTCTTCAAAAAATAGATCATTTAACCACTAATAGTCGCAAATTAGTTTACATCACAACTATTGCACTTTGCGTTGTGGCCGGTTATGGTTTAACCCAGCTAAAAGCTATTGGTTATGTAGTTGATGATTTACCTAAAAAAGACCCAATTTTAACCGATTTACATTATTTTGAAGATAAAAATGGCGGCGTACTTCCGTTTGAAATTACAGTAAATACCAAGCGCGAAAACGGTGTGTTTTCTAATAGTGCAAGGGCTTTGTATCGCATTAATAAAATGCAAAAAATATTGGCACAATACCCTGAGTTTTCTAAACCTTTATCGGTTACCGAAGGTGTGAAATTCTTTTACCAAGCTTACAAAGGTGGAGATCCAAAATATTACCGTTTACCATCAGTTACCGAATTAAAAAAAGTAGCTGAGTATATACAACAAAATCAAGATGGATCGCAAAAACAATTATTGGCTTTTATAGATAGTACGCGCAAGGTTACCCGTGTAAGCGCAAACATAAAAGATGTTGGTTCGGTTAGAATTAAACAATTATTAAAAGAGTTGAAACCTCGCGTAGATAGTGCTTTTAACTACGACTACGAAGAAAATAAATGGATGCAGGAAAACGAGCGTTACGATGTAAAACTGACGGGCAACTGCGTAATGTTTTTAAAAGGAAACGAGTTTTTAATAACCAATCTTTTAGAGAGTGTTGTGTTAGCTATCATCTTAATTGCTATTTTAATGTTTACCTTGTTTGCTTCGCCACGTATGATTTTAATCTCCATCATTCCAAGTTTGATTGCGTTACTAATTACCGCCGGTATAATGGGATATTTACATGTGCCCTTAAAACCAAGCACCATTTTAGTGTTTAGTATTGCCTTTGGTATTTCGAGTGATGGAACGCTTTATTTCCTTACAAAATACCGGTACGAAATGCGCCGAAATAAATTAAGCATATCAAAAGCAGTTAGTTTAACTATATACGAAACCGGCATCAGTATGATTTATACGGCCATTATTTTAACTACAGGTTTTGCTATTTTTGGTTTCTCAGATTTTGGTGGAACAGCGGCTTTAGGTATTCTTCTTTCATTAACACTACTAATAGCTTACACCAGTAATTTAATTTTGCTGCCTTGCTTTTTATTATCGTTAGAGAAAAGTATTTTAAAGAAAGAAATTTTAAACGTGCCTGTATTTGATATTGAAAATGCTGATGACGATGATGACGAAGAAGACAAGAAAGAATGGTAATAAATTCTTTTTGGCGTAAACTATTGTAATAATTAAACAAAATTAATAGCTATTATATTTCAATTGTAATACATACTTTTGAAATGAATTACCTTACATGATAACCAACGACATAAAAGCAAAAGTAAAACAAATTTTAACCGATCATTTAGAGGTAAAACAATTGCGCAAAACTTCTGAGCGATTTGCTATTTTAGATGAAGTGTATAGCATTACAGGGCATTTTGATATTGAAACGCTTTATGTACACATGAAAAACAAAAAGTATCAGGTTAGTCGTGCTACTTTATATAATACGGTTGAAGTTTTATTAGAATGTAATTTAATTATTAAACATCAGTTTGGTAAAAACCAAGCTATGTATGAAAAGGCGTATATGTACCGCCAACACGATCATTTAATTTGTCAGGATTGTGAGCATGTTTTTGAGTTTTGCGATCCTCGCCTACAGCAAATACAACAAATGGCTGGCGAAATTTTAAAGTTTGATATCGACAGGCACTCGCTTACACTTTATGGCAAATGCCAAGGCTTGCTAAAAGATGGTAAATGTTCTCACGGGTTTAAATCTGTGAAGTAATTAAATCACTTTAAAAATTTCATCCACGCAACGCTCGCCATCCATGGCAGCAGAAACAATTCCACCTGCATAACCTGCTCCTTCTCCACATGGGTATAAACCCTTAATTTGTATGTGCTCGCAACTTTCTTTATCTCTAGGTATGCGCACTGGGGTTGATGTGCGAGACTCTACACCTACTATAACGGCTTCGTTAGTCATGTACCCTTTTAGGTTTGAACCAAATTTTTTAAAGCCTTCTTGCAAGGTTTTACCAATAGTATTTCCTAAAATGGGCATCATACTTTTACTTATAATACCTGGTTGATACGAACAATCTGGCAAAGAAGAACTAATTTTATTTTCTATAAAGTCAACTAAACGCTGCGCAGGTGCGGTTTGTGTTTTACCACCGGCAAGCCAAGCTTTGTGCTCTAAATCTTTTTGTAAGGCAAGGGCAGCTAGGTTTTTATTTTGTTCAAAATCTTTCCAATCGTTAGCCTCTAAACCAACCACAATACCCGAATTTGCATAGGGATTATTTCGTTTAGAAGGACTCCAACCATTGGTTACAACCTCTTGCTGCGCTGTGGCACAAGGCGCTATAATGCCACCCGGACACATGCAAAAAGAATACACGCCCTTGCCGTTTGCCTGATGTACCAAGCTATACGCAGCAGCCGGTAAAAACTCGCGCACGTTTTGCAATTGATTTATGTTGCAATGATATTGTATGCTATCTATAATTTCTTGCGGATGCTCTACGCGAACACCCATAGCAAATGGTTTTGCTTCTATGGCTATGTTTTTGCTGTTGAATAATTCGTAAATATCTCGCGCGCTGTGGCCTGTGGCAACTATTAAATGGCTGACAGGATAATTTTTTGTTTCTTCTTTTTCGAGATTAGAAATTTCTACGCTTTGTATTTTTTCTTTTGAAATAATAACATCTATCAATTTTGCATTGAAATGAATTTCGCCACCAAAATCTAAAATAGTTTGACGGATGGTTTCAATAATTTTTGGTAATTTATTAGTCCCGATGTGCGGATGTGCATCAACCAAAATAGTTTTATCGGCACCATGAAAAACAAAGGCTTTCAAAATTTTTGTTACATCGCCACGTTTTGAAGCACGGGTGTAAAGCTTACCATCGCTGTAAGTACCGGCACCACCTTCGCCAAAGCAATAATTACTTTCGGGGTTAACGATGTGTTCTTTATTTAAAATGGCTAAATCTCTGCGGCGAGTTTTTACATCTTTTCCGCGTTCAAAAATAATGGGTTTTAAACCTACTTCTAAACAACGCAAAGCGGCAAACAAACCGGCAGGACCAGCGCCAATAATGGTTACTTGCTTTTTATCGGATACGTTTTGGTAGTTTGGAGTCAGCAATTCTTCTTGCAAGGCTTCGTTTACAAAAGCTTGCAGCGTAACGTGTACTTTAATGCTTTTTTGGCGAGAATCTACCGATCGTTTTTGCAGTTTAATGTACAATTCATCTTTTTCAGATAGCGATAATTCTTGACGTACTTTTTCTTTAATTTTAATTTCAGAAAAGGCTTCAGAAGGTGTTAGCAATAAATTGAGTGTACTAATCATCCTTCAAAAGTAATACCAAAAGTAAACACGTGCGAGTTTAATTTATTTATAGGCGTTGTAAATTCAGTACCATCTTGTATAATAATGTTTCTTAAACCGGTGCTAATTTTAAACTCGATAGCAAATTTAAAGTATTGGAAGTAAAAATCCATCCCGCCTCCGGCATCATAATAAAGATCAGATTGGCGCAAACGCACCACATCGCTACTGGCTTTATCTTTTTTACCCGAAGATAAATCTATACTGTAAGTAGCGCCAGCAAGCACGTACACCCCAAAATTACGAATGCGTTTTGACTGTAATTTTAAAGCAAGCGGTA
>JBDTJJ010000187.1:0-6202 GCA_039935895.1 Bacteroidia bacterium
GTATTTGATTTACGCAGATGAACCCACTCTTTATCAAATTCAATTTTAACGCCATCAACTGTATTGACCGGTTGTTTTTTGTATTTAGCTTTTATCTTTTCTAAAATAAAATCAACGTCAATTTCGGGCGTAAGTTCTATTTTATTTTTAGAGATATAATAATCAGGATACGTGCTGCGCAACAACGAAGTGGATTTACCAAACTTAGCCAAATGACTTAAAAATAAAGCAATACCAACTAAAGCATCGCGGCCATAATGAAGCTCGGGTAAAATAATACCACCATTTCCTTCGCCGCCAATAACCGCTTTACTTTCTTTCATTAAAGTAACCACGTTTACTTCACCAACTGCAGATGCAGCGTACTTGCCTCCCGATTTTTCAGTAACATCTCTCAATGCACGTGTAGAAGAAAGGTTAGAAACCGTGTTTCCTTTTTTGTGATATTGCAATACATAATCTGCACAAGCAACCAAGGTATATTCTTCTCCAAACATTTCGCCATCTTCGCAAACTAAAGCTAAACGGTCAACATCAGGGTCAACCGAAATACCTACATGCGCTTTACTTTTAGTAACTGCCTTAGATAAATCACGTAAATTCTCCGGTAATGGTTCTGGGTTGTGTGCAAATTGTCCGTCGGGTTCGCAATGTATTTTTACAATTTCGGTAACACCTAACGCTTCTAATAACATAGGCACTGCAAAACCACCACTGGAATTAATTGCATCTAAAGCAATTGTAAAATTCTTTGCTTTAATTGCATCAACATCTACATAAGGCAGTTTTAAAATTTTATCAATGTGGAGTTTTAATAAATCATCGCGCTTAGTAATCTTTCCTAAATGATTTACTTCGGCATAACTAAAGTTTGCTTCTTCGGCAATAGCTAATATTTTAGCACCATCTGCTTCGCTAACAAATTCGCCTTTGGCATTTAATAATTTTAAAGCGTTCCATTGTTTTGGGTTATGACTAGCGGTAATAATTATCCCGCCTTGCGCTTTTAATTCGGTTACAGCAATTTCAACGGTTGGCGTGGTAGATAAACCAATATCTATGCAATTAATGCCTAAGGCAGATAAAGTTGAAACAGCTAACTGGTTAACCATATCACCCGAAAGACGCGCATCTCTGCCAATTATAACAGTAACATTTTCTTTATTTTGTTGTTTTATCCAAGTGCCGTAAGCCGATACGTATTTAACTACATCGGGTGGCGTAAGTCCTTCTCCTGCAATCCCTCCAATAGTGCCGCGTATGCCTGAAATAGATTTTATTAATGTCATTAGTATAAATTGTTTCTGCAAAATTAAGCATACTTAACACATAATGTTTTTTATTTCTCAACACATACAATAATATATGTTTAAAAAAAATAGACGTACCAAATCAAAAACAAATACTTTTGTATAACACTAAAAATGAGTATCTTTAGAATACATTTTTTTTATACTTATAGAAAGGACACTTGATGAACAAAGACGATTTTCCGGAAGGCTCTTCTGATGAAAACAATATACTTGATTTGGTTAAGCGATTTGAAGAAATGCTCGATCAAAACGATGCCTATTATTTTGAATCGGATCAGCTGGAAGACATTATAGAATATTATTTTAATTCGGGTAACCCGGGTAATCTTAAAAAAGCTATTGATTTTGCTTTGGATAAATATCCTTTTGTAGCCGATTTTAAAATTGCGCGCGCTCAGTTTTTAGCTTACAATCAAAACACACAAGAAGCCTTAAAACTTTTAAATGATGTGGAATTGATGGAGCCTTCTAACCCCGATATTTATACTACGCGTGGTTATATTTATAGTCAGATGGGTTTAAGCGAACAAGCCATTGAAAATTATAAAACAGCCCTAAATTATACCGAGCAACCCGATGAAGTAATGATTGCTTTGGGAGTTGAATTTTTAAGTCAGGATAAATTTTTAGATGCCATTTATTATTTAAAGAAAGCGGTGCTTCATAATACTGAAAACGATTATGCACTAAGCGAATTATTTATTGCTTATGATGCTGCCGAACTTTTAGAAGAAGGCGCAACTTTTTATAAAACATTAATTGATAAAAATCCTTACAATCATTTTGCGTGGTTTAACGTAGGTTTGTGTTACAGCAAACTCAACAAGCATGATATTGCTTTGGAAGCTTACGATTATGCCTTGGCCATCAATGAAAAATTTGCATCGGCTTATTTTAATAAAGCAAATGCTTTGGCTGGATTAAATAGGTTTAACGAAGCCATTGATGTTTACAAAGAAACATTCGATCACGAAGAACCAGACCCGATTGCGTATTATTATATTGGCGAGTGCTACGAACAATTAAACGATTACGATTCGGCACTTTTATATTACAATAAGTGCATTAAAAAAAATCCGGGCTTTGCCGATTCGTGGTTAGCTATGGGTATTATTTTAGATTATCAAAACAGAATAACCGAAGGAATTCATTACATAAAAAAAGCCATAGAACTAAATCCGAAAGATGCCGAAACTTGGTACATTTTTGGAGATACCCAACGTAAACTTGGTTTTTTTGAAGAAGCTGCCGAAGCTTATGCCAAGGTAATTGAATTGCAATACGACGAGTGGGATATTTGGTTAGACTATGCCGATTTATTACTAGAAGCCGATTATGCCGAACAAGGAATTGCGATGTTGCAAGAAGGATTAAAAATTTTCCCAAATGTGGCAGAACTTCATTATCGTTTAAGCGCTATGTTAATTGCAGGTGGCAAAAAACAAGAAGCATTAACCGAGTTACAAAACGCACTTACATTAGATTACGATAAACACAATGAGTTGTTTGAATATGCTCCGGCATTAAAAGAAAATCAAACAATTATAAATGCAATAGACACTTTTAAAAAGCATTAATTTATGATTAATATTAATTTACCACACATGCCTCAACGCACCGAAAAGCCTCGTAACAGCGGCTTTACTATGGTGATGGATAAAGGCTTATCATTACGACAAGCAGAAGATTTTATAGAAGCCGGCGGAGAATACGTAGATGTTGTTAAACTTGGCTTTGGCACATCAGTCGTTTCAAAAAACGTAAAAGAAAAAATTGCTTTATACAAACAAGCAGGCATTAAAACCTATTTAGGTGGCACATTGTTGGAGGCCTTTATCGTTAGAAATAAATTTGAAGATTATATTCGTCATATAGAATCGTTAGGATTGGAAATGGCTGAAGTATCTGATGGTTCTATTGAATTAGCGCACGATAAAAAGTGTGAATACATTCGTCAACTTGCTAAACACGTTACGGTTTTATCTGAAGTAGGTTCTAAAGAAGAAGGCATTATTATCCACCCATCCAAATGGGTTAAAATGATGAAAGCTGAACTGGAAGCTGGTTCGTGGAAAGTAATTGCCGAAGCTAGAGAAAGTGGAACAGTAGGTATTTTTCACAAAAGTGGAAGCGCACACGTTATGTTGATTAATCGTATCACATCAAAAATACCAGCAGAATCAATTATTTGGGAGACTCCACAAAAATCGCAACAAGTATATTTTATAAAATTAATGGGTGCTAATGTAAACTTAGGTAACATTGGTCCAGATGATATTATTCCTTTAGAAACCTTGCGTATTGGTTTAAGAGGAGATACTTTCTTTTCTTATCTACCAGATGATATTAGATTGAAAAACATGCAAAAACCAGATTAATTTTTCGTCATTTCGAACTCGTTTCGGAATCTTAAAGAATAAAATAAACAGATTCTGAGACAAGCTCAGAATGACAAATAAAAAAAATAAAAATTATGCAAGAAATAAGTGTGCAACAGTTAAAATCAATGATGGATGCCAATGAAGATTTCCAATTGATTGATATAAGAGAAGAATACGAAAAAGATATTTGCGAAATTGGCGGAGAGCTTATCCCGATGGGCGAAGTAGCTGATAACGTTGATAAAATAAGAAAAGATAAAAAAGTGGTGATGCATTGTCGTAGTGGCAAACGCTCAGCATCTATCATTCAAATGTTAGAACAAGCGCACGGGTATAAAAATTTGTACAACTTAAAAGGGGGCATCATGGCTTGGACAGAAGAAATAGATCCATCTTTATCTAAATACTAAAATTATAAAAACATTTTATGGTAGAACTATTTACACACGTATTTCATTTAGATTTTGATTGGTTGTTTGCAAACTATGGCACATCTATTTACGTTATTTTATTTTTAGTCATTTTTATTGAAACTGGTTTAGTGGTTATGCCTTTCCTTCCCGGAGATTCTTTATTGTTTACCGCCGGTTTATTTGCCCGCACCGGGCATTTAGATTTAACTTATGTTTTAAGTTTATTATTTATTGCCGCTATTTTAGGCGACAACGTAAATTACTGGCTTGGCAGAACTGTTGGACTAAAAGTTTTTCAGTTAAAACTAAAAGGTAAACCAATTGTAAAGCAAGAGTATTTAGATAAAACACATTCTTTCTACGAAAAGTACGGCACTAAAGCCATTATCATGGCGCGCTTTGTTCCTTTTGTAAGAACCTTTGCACCTTTTGCAGCAGGCATTGCACAAATGAATTATAAAAAATTCTTCAGCTTCGATGTGTTAGGCGGTGCGTTGTGGATTTTCTCTTTAACCATGGCAGGTTTTTTATTAGGCAACGTAGAATTTATTAGAAAGCATATTGATTTAGTTTGCTTAGGCATTATCTTCCTCTCTGTAGTGCCGGTTATACTTGGCGTTTTAAAAGGGAATAAAAAAGAGGCTTAGTGGTGCTTCCCAAAATGCGGGCAAGTATCGCATTTGTTTTTCGAGCGAAAAATAAAGCAGCTATTCATTAATAAAGAAGTAGCCACCAGTAGTAAAATTATTTTATATCGTTTAAACATATTATTTTTTTATGCGAATTAGATTGCAGGCTTTTTCCATAGGGCAGTTATGCTTCATACTTAAAAACAACAACAAGAAAAGTATTTTATATCGTTTAATCATTTCTATTTTTTTATTTTTTGTTGAAAATATTTACACCAAGCTGTTAGAGGGCATTTTTCACATAAGGGTTTTCTTGCCAAGCAAATATATCTTCCGTGCAAAATCAACCAATGATGTGCTTTTGGCACCAACGCTTCAGGTATAAATTTAATCAATTGTTTTTCGGCCTGCAACACATTTCTTGCATTGGTTGTTAAACCCAATCGTGCCGAAACCCTAAACACATGCGTATCTACCGCCATGGTGGGTTTATCATACACGACTGATGCAATTACATTGGCTGTTTTTCGCCCCACGCCAGGCAATTTTACAAGCTCATCAACTTCGTTCGGTATTTGGCTTTTAAAATCGTTGACCAACATTTGCGCCATGCCCACCAAATGTTTTGCCTTATTATTTGGGTAACTAATGCTGCGTATGTAATTAAAAATAACGTCGGGCGTACTCACCGCAAGTGCTTCTGCTGTTGGGTAATCTTTAAATAATTTGGGCGTAACCATATTTACGCGCTTATCAGTGCACTGCGCCGAAAGTATAACCGACACCAACAACTGATACGGATTTTCATAATGCAATTCCGTTTCAGCCGGAGAATCATTCTGCTGAAAGTAATCTAAAATATAATCGTATCGTTCTTGTTTCGTCATTTCATTTATTTGTCATATTGAGCTTTTCAAATAATGGGCGTTCCGGCGCATTGTCATTTCGAGCGATTCGAGAAATCTTTAGCGCCGTCGGGCTTTTCGCAGTAAAGCTTTTTGAGTACAAAAAGGCTTTCTTGCTGCAATCCCTAACGCAACTACTTACACATATTCATCTTTCCATTATTAATAACAGCAATTGCCTTTCCAATAAAGTTGTAATTAATAAATGGCGTGTTTTTGCTTTTAGATGCAATGTGCTTTTGGGTAAACTCCCATTTCATATCGGGGTTAAACAAAGTAATGTTTGCCTTCTCTCCTACTTTCAAAACAGGCACATGCAAACCTAAAATTTTACGTGGGTTTGTGCTTAATTTTTCAATCAATTTTTCTTGTTCCATTTTTCCATGAAAGGCTGTGTTAGCTGTCGCATAAGCAGTTTCCAAGGCAATAATCCCAAAAGATGCATGATCAAATTCTACATCTTTATTTTCAATTTCTTCCGGACAATGATCGCTGACAATAACATCAATTGCATCATTTATTACTGCACGTTTTAAATTTTCTACTTCGCTTTTATCACGC
>JBDTJJ010000188.1:0-2751 GCA_039935895.1 Bacteroidia bacterium
TGCCGCGTTTAATGCAAGGGCTTTATTGGCTATTTCTTTTAATCTTTTTAAGTTTTCTTCAATTACTAAATTGGCAATACCCCAAGCGGCTAAATCTCCAGGTATGGAGTTTTTCTTTATCCATCCGCCATTGGCATAATCAAAAAAATCGGCAGCGGGGCTTACTGTTGTATCTATATTACTGGCTAAAATATCTGGTTTTACACTCGCTTGTTGTCTTTTTTCATTTGTACATGAAACAACCGAACAAAGGGTAAGAGATAATAGAATTATTTTTTTCATCGATTATATTTTGAAAGTTTTAAGTTAACAAATTAAGCTCTTTTTTTCTATTCTCGTGTTATCAATTAATCTTAAAATATTTAGGAGTTACCTTCTTGGGAATAGCAATATGGGGTAAAGTATCTAAAATTTTATTGCTTTTAAACTTATAAAATACTTTTTAAATTTAACTTCTAACTGATTACGAGTTGCTGCCATTACATTTAACTTCCTATATACATTTTTCAATTAAAAAAAACCGTAAATTTGTTACCTCATCAACAACAAAAACCAAATGAAAAAAGTTATCTCAACCACCAAAGCGCCAGCGCCAATAGGTCCATATAGTCAAGCAATTTTAGCCGACAACACGCTTTATATTTCGGGGCAAATTGCTTTAGATTTGCAGACGAACAAATTAGTAAAAGGCAGCATTAAAGATGAAACCCGTTGTATTATGGAGTACATCAGCGCTATTTTAGAAGAAGCGGGAATGACTTTTGATAACGTTGTAAAAACGACTATTTTTTTAAAAGACATGAATAATTTTGTGCAGGTAAACGAAGCGTACGGTTCCTTTTTCACCAAAGAATTTCCTGCTCGCGCAACCATCGAAGCACCGCGTTTGCCAAAAGATGCCAACGTTGAAATTTGCATGGAAGCTATTAAGTAATTAAAAAAACCAGATACAACTAAATTGCAGCCGCGCTATTTTTTACATCTTGCCTATAACGGAAAAAACTATCATGGTTGGCAATTTCAGCTTAATACGCCTTTAACTATTCAACAAATTCTACAAGAAAGATTAAGCTTACTTCTTCACGAAAAAATTACCTTAATTGGTTGTGGGCGTACTGATACAGGTGTTCACGCCAAAGAATACTACGCCCATTTTGATTCTGCCAAAGAAGATATTATTAGCAATAAACAGCAATGGCTTTTTAAAATGAATCATTGTGTACCAAAAGACATTGCGCTCATCAATATTTTACCGGTTCAAGATAATGCCAATGCAAGATTTAGCGCAACAGCACGTACGTATAAATATTATATTCATCAAATTCCTAATCCGTTTACCAACGATTTTTCGGCTTATATCTATGGCGATATCGATGTTGATTTAATGAATCAAGCTGCTGAAATAATTAAAACGACTAAAGATTTTACCAGCTTTACCAAAGTAAATAACAGCCATGCAAACCACATTTGCCAAATTATGGAGTGCCATTGGGTGAGAGAAAATCACAATATTATTTTTACCGTTAAGGCAAATCGTTTTTTACGAAACATGGTGCGTGCCTTGGTAGGAACGCTGTTGGATGTAGGTACAAAAAAAATAACGTTGAAAGATTTTGAAGAAATTATTTCTTCGCAAGATAGAAGTCGTGCCGGAAAATCTATAACAGGAAAAGGCTTGCACTTAGAAACCATTGATTATCCTGAAACTATTTTTATTTAAGAAATTGAATAACGAGAGAAAAAATAAACAAACATTCGATTGGAAATTACTTACGCGTATTTTCAGTTTTATAAAACCATACATTGGTAAATTTTACATTGCCGTATGTATTACAATCGTATTGGCAGGTTTAACCATTGCTCGTCCATTATTAATAAAAAAAATATTAGACGATTATGTTTCTACCAAAAATGTAGAAATGATCACACTTTTTTCGGGCATTATATTATCTGCGCTTTTAATTGAAGCAACCTTACAATTAAGCAATACTATTTTAACGGCAACTATCGGACAAAAAGTTATTAAAGACCTACGTACCAAACTTTTTAAACATATTCTTTCTTTTAAAAATTCTTATTTTGATACTACACCCATTGGTACATTGGTAACCCGTTCCGTATCGGATGTGGAAGCCCTGGCAGATGTCTTTTCGCAAGGCTTTATCGTTATAATGGGCGATATGCTTAGTCTGTTGGTGTTTTTAATTTCTATGTTTATTGTTAGCTGGCAACTTACTTTGGTTGTTCTAATTACCTTACCTATGCTGTTTATTGCGACTAAGTTTTTTCAAAAAGGAGTAAAAAGCACATTCAATCAAGTGCGTAATGCAATAGCATCTTTAAATAATTTTGTGCAAGAACATATACAAGGCATGCAGGTTGTGCAACTTTTTAACCGACAAGATAAAGAGTATAAAAAATTTACCGACATAAACGAACAGCACAAAGCCGCCAACATAAAATCAATTTGGTATTACTCTATTTTCTTTCCCATTGTAGAAATACTTTCGTCATTAGCCATAGCCCTAATTATTTTTTATAGCGGCATAAACTCCAAATATTTTAATGTTACTGCGGGTGATATTACTTTTTTCATCATGCTTACAGGCATGATGTTTCGTCCTATTAGAATGATGGCGGATAGAATAAATACCTTGCAAATGGGTATGGTTTCTGCCGAACGTGTTTTTAAATTATTAGATACGAATGAAGCGATTGAAAACACAGGCAATATAATTCAGCACCTAAACG
>JBDTJJ010000189.1:0-5503 GCA_039935895.1 Bacteroidia bacterium
AACTAAAAATTGATGCTTTGTATAAATCAGATATATCAAAAACATTAATTGACGGCTTAAATATTGAATGGCAATTTAAAATTATGGATGCCATTGATACACTTGATGATGCGGATGCACAACGACAGGCATGTATTGATAAAATAAAATCGTTTTATAATTTTAAAGAGGCCAGCAAACAAAACTCGCTTAAGCTAGCTTACGCTTTTGCACGCGCCAAAGATTATAATTTTGCCTCAGGCTTATTAGAGCCATACTTAAAAACCAATGATAGTAAAGTTTTATATGCGTATGTAGCTATTGCATCACATGTGCCGGCTAAATTTTTCTCGCACAAATTTTCGAACGCTTTAAATGAGATAAAAGTAAAAGATCCGGCTAAATATTGTAAACTTTTTGGCGACCCGTTTTTAAGTTTCCAAGTGCTTGATAATCCTGATATTAAAAAGGTTTATAAAGAAGCTAATTGCCCGCAATAATAAGCGATCTATTAGCTATTAATAAAACCGCTCGCTTTACTCAAATAGACACTAGATAAAATTACTATTTTAGTAAATAAACCTGTAGTAAGTTTGTTAGGTGTGTTTTTAAACGAATTTTTAATGCGTCGTCTTTTTCCTGATCGCTTTTATTACCGGAGTATTTTAGTTTATAGATGCGATATAAAAGTTTTCCGGGGTTTGTAATTTCAGATATGGTTCCTAAAAAAGTTGCCATAGTTAAATCCAGGTCAATATCCTCTTTAAAGAGTTTGTTTTTTTGTCCGTCGGTTATAATTTTTTTAAAGCTGTTAAAGTTTTTTGTGTGAACAGCAATTATATGATCGTGCAACTCTTTGCTATGTCCCGAAGAAAGCTCTCTATTTAAAATGCTATAAAAACTTTTGTTAGAAAAAATCCTATCGACATATAAAGTAACCAATGCTTCTAATTTTTTTTCGGGTTTTGCACTTGTGTTGCCAATGTATTCTATTTTATTAAACGCGGCTCCCGCATTTTCTTCAATCATGGCTGCGAAAAGTTTTTCTTTCGATCCAAAATAATATGATATCATCGCTACATTTACTTTTGCCATAGTAGAAATATCCCTAACTGTAGTGCTTTCATATCCTTTTTGCGACATTAATTCTTTAGCTGCCTCTAATATTTTTTCCTTTTTATCCATCTCACAAATTTTATACAAAGTTAAATTTTTGTTTTAAACATTCGTTTAGTAAGTTTTAAAAAATGTTATAAAAAATTTAAATTAGACCTCTGCCTTGATTAATTTGATTAACCTTTCATATTCATCGACAAGCGCAATACATGATAACTTAATTTTCTTCCGCTACTTTTTTTATTAGGATTAAAATAGGATTCCATCCTTCGCCGTTGTTGTAAGATTCTTTATACCTTCTTTCTCCTTCGGCAACAGTAGCGTAATTGCCTTGCGTTACATTTAAAATGGTTTGTCCGTTTTCAGCAATTAAATCATAGGTAACTGTAAGATAATTTTCAGGAATGTTTTCCATGGTGGAGTTTGGGTCGAATACCGTATAAACTAATTTTTCAGTAGGCTCTATGCTAACAATTTTTCCACTTACAAAAACGGTATTTTTACCTTCATACATAGCCTGCCATAAAAGCTGACTACCAACTTTCCAATCAGATACGGTTTCGCAACCAAACATATATTTTTGAGTTTGTTTTGGATTGGTTAAAACATCCCAAACTCTTTTGGGTGATGCGTTTATCGTAATGCTGTTTTTTATTTCTAATGTTTTCATTCTTTTTTGAGATTATTTTTTTTTGCAATGATTTAATGTGCAATATCAATAGCCGAATCAGAATATTTATCTAATTCTTTAATACGATTTTGAATATCATCATTCCATAATTGTTGTTTAGCAGGATTTAATCCATGTTGTGTATCCTTGTCATATTTTTCTTCCTCTTTTTTAAAGTCGGCAAATGTTTGTCTAAAAAATCTTGTTATTTCGCCACGCACATCTTTTACTTTTTTAAAATCGGTGTCGGCTATTTTTTGTCTTAATTTTCTTGCATATAATTCGGCAATATCAAAATGTATTTGTTCGTGCTTTAAAACGTATTCTGAATATTTTACAATGTAAGATTTAGACTTAAAAAAAAGTGCTTCTACATAAAATATAAGTTGTCCGCTGTTTTCGCCTGGATATATAAATATAGCGGCATCGGTAAAACCAAGTGGTCCGTTACTTCCTTTATATCGAGCTTTAAAATCTTCTTTTTTTAATAAAGAATCTGCTTGCCAAACAATGGTATCTTTTTTAAACTTGCGTATGTCTGGCGAGATAGATTTTTTTTGCGCAAAGCCGGCCATCGAAATTAGTACGCAACCTATAAATAATTGTAAAACTTTCATAAAGCAGTTTTTTTCAAATATCGTTTTATTTTATCAATTGAAAAAAACAAAATAGTTTTGCTTAAGAAAATTATTCGTTCCAAATTCTCCAAGCTTCATCTGCCTGAAAACACAACATATTATAGCCATTGCTAATTAAAGCGCCTTGTTCTTTTGCTTTTTGTAAAAACAAAGTTTCGGTTGGATTATAGGTTAAATCATATACTAAATGTTCTGGTGTAATGGCAGAGTAGGGTATAGATAAACATTCATTTTCGTTTGGGTAAGTGCCAACAGGTGTTGTGTTTACTAATAGTTTGCAGGCATTAATTATATCGGGCGTTAGTTCTTCGTACGTTAAATTATTAGCTGTCTCATATCTCAAATCGCTGGTCTCAAATCTCTTTCGTGTAACAAACCAAACATCTATATTTAATTTTTTTAAAACATAAGCCACAGCTTTTGATGCACCTCCATTTCCAAATACTAAAGCTTTAGTATGGTTGACATCTAAAAACGGGCGCAGACTTTGTTTAAAGCCCAAAGCATCTGTATTGTATCCGGTTAGTTTTCCGTTTTTAATTTTAATGCAGTTAACGGCTCCAATTTCTTTGGCAACATTATCTAATTCATCTAAAAATGGAATGATAGTTTCTTTATGGGGAAGTGTTACACTTAAACCAATTAGGTCTTTATGTTGCTGAATTAAATTTGGAAATTGATTTATATTCTCCATCGAAAAAACATCAAAACTATAATCAGTAAGATTTAGCTTTTGAAATTTCTCATCGAAATACTTTTTAGAAAATGAATGCGATAGTGGAAATCCTATTAACCCGAGTTGTGGCATGTTTTTAAATTAATGTCGTAAAGTAGGTAAATATTGATTAAGGTTTTGTATCTGACTTTCTAAGCCTGATGTTGAACCAACACCATGAGTTTCTAACGTGTGTGATAAAAAACCATTTTTAAAATCGATATAATACATACTAAACGTTATGCTATAAGATAAGGGCATGCCAATTTGTGCAACCGAGATTGCATCAGTAACTTGTATGCCAACTACCATAAGTTGTTGTAGTTTATATTTATTAATAATGGCAGCAGTTTCAGGCGCTAAGAGCTTTAGTGGTAAATTAGCTTTTTCAATTTTTTCAGATACTTTAGAAAAATCTCTAACGGTACCAGCCATGCCGTAGATCACATTAAGCATGGTATTTTTTTCGGCCGGTGTAAGTTTATTTAAATTGAAATAAGCATAAGGAGTTTCTAAGCGCGATTGCATAAAACGACGCGATTGTTTTGGTAGAGAATCAGTATTAAAATCAGATCGAGAAATAAAGGAAGCTCGCCCGCTATAATTTACTTCAACCAATACGCAAGGTATAGCCGTGTTTGATTCTGCCTTGCTTGTCATGTTTAGCACATCTTTTTTTATGTCGTTATATCTATTTAAAAAAATTTCATATGAGTTTATATCTACATCTTCTAATGTATTTGCCACACAATTTTTAACCCAGCTTACCGAGCTTTGCTTTAGTTTTTCTTGCTTAGAGATAAAATAATTCAGCGCATCTTTATTGCTGATAAACTCTAATGTATCTGTCTTTGTTAACTCGTTAACAGGAAGCTGAACAAGCAATTTGTTTTTATCGGCTAATTCTAAATATTCGTAATGATAAAAAATAGACTGACTAATATTAAAATCTCCCACTTTTACTTTTGTACTATTTACATAAACCGGTAATTTATTTTTAGGAATGTATTTAGTGTATGTGTTATATCTTGCTGTAATAAAAAAGTTATCGGCTTCTTTTGGATTAACCAATAAAAAGCGTCTTAATGATTCATTTATATAAAATAAATAAAATTCATCGTTAGGATAAAAAAGCAATTGTTTGTAACAAAGCTCTATGCAATCTTCAAACTGCTGTTGTTCTAAATATAAATTAATGCACTCATCAACTGCTTGCAGTTTCATTTTTTGAAACGCATCTTCATCTACCTGAAAATATTTTGTATTGGCTGTATCACTTTTATTGGCAGCTTTTTGCGCTACATCAATTCGCTCTTGTGTTGGTGGATGATCTCTAAAATAAAAACCAAATCCAAAACCGTATCTGTAATCTTTAAAGTGCAAGCCGCCCGTAGGTTTATAATCTTTATCTTTTTGATTATTCTCTTCAATTGCTTTATAGCGCTTTTGCACATTAACTCTTGCCAATAAATTGTATCCTGCATTTTGAGTTAATTCAATACTTGTTTGATCTGCATCGCGCTCCATATCTTTAAAATCGTTGTACATGTTTGATGTAGCAATTAAACGATATATACCGCCGCCATAGCCAGCTAACATATTACCTACTTTTTTATGCTTCTCATTTATTAAGTATTCATTAAATCTTTTATAAGCATCTAAATGTATGTGGTGTCCGTATTCATGACCAAGCGTGGCAGCTATCTCAGCTTCATTTAATGCGTTTGCTAAAAAACCAACGGTTATGTATGCCTGACCAGTTGCCGTCATAAACGCATTTACATCCGTAGAACGAATAATTTTTATGTTTACGCTATCTGCATTAGCATTCGGAATTATTTTTTTGAAAACCTTATTTAAATAATCTTGTGCAACAGACCAATTGGTATAAATGTTTCCATTCTCAAACTGATTGCGCAAATCAGCCACTAAGTATTTGGCAAACTTGTTGCTTTCGGTTTTATTATTAAAAAGCGTATCGTATTTTTTATGAATTTGCTGGCGGTATAATCTATAACTGGGGGTTGAATTTTTAGTTAAGGTATCTGCTACATAGTTTAAAAAACCATGTTTGTAGTTATTTTGCGATAAAACAGAAGTATAAAAAAAAGCAAAAATTAAAATCAGGTAAATTTTTTTCATAAGATTTTATTAAGATAATCTTTTAAAAAATAGCGTACTTCGAAAGGCTCAGTATGACTATAATTTACTTGCCATCACGTTCATCAACAATCTGATCGGCTTTAAAAGTCTTTGTATCAAACACAAAAATATTATCAGCTAAAGGTGCGTTAGGTGTAAAACTTTTTATTTCATAAGTCTGTGTGCCGCCATCTTTCATTAGCATTTTAATTTCGTGTACTTGTTTTTTGATTTTATCCACAT
>JBDTJJ010000190.1:0-3930 GCA_039935895.1 Bacteroidia bacterium
TCCAAGACAAACAATTTTAAGTATTCCGCCAACAATAAATAACCCACCAACAAATTGTATCGGGTGGGATTCTATTGCGGTTAATTATCCAAATCACTTATCAGATATACCATTTGTGCCACCAACCGGTGGAGGCGTAACCTGCCGTTTAGGTAATGCAAATCCAAATTATGAAACAGAAGAAGTTTCTTACGTGTTGAATGTAAGCAATCAAAATGCGCAGTTTACCTATGCGTATGCTGTAGTTTTATATGATGGCGGACATTTATCCGGTGAACAACCATTCTTTAAAGTTACCATGACAGATCAAGCGGGAAATCCTATAGCTGGTTGTGGTCAATATCAGGTAGATGCTACTTTGGTTTCTACAGATCCTACTTTTTTTAGAGCAGCGCAATATAATAGTTATAATTCACCACCATCATGGCAAGATGGATATACCGCACCCGGTGTTACAGACCCAAGCTGGTATTATGATATTTATTACAAAAAATGGACATCGGTTGGGGTTGATTTAACAAACTATGTTGGTCAAAATGTTACCATTACCTTTCAAACAGCCGATTGTATTTATGGAGGACATTGGGGATATGCATATATAGATGCAAGTTGTAGCCCGGCTACTGCTGTAGTAAATATGTGTCAAGGTGTAAATACGCAACAGGTTATTGGGCCTGATGGTTATGTTAGTTACCAATGGTATGGACCAAATAGCAACACAACTTTAATACCTGCACCACAAGGAACTAAGGATACATTACTAGTTCAAAATGGCGTTTTAGGCGATACTTATTATGTAACAGCTGTATCTGCAAACGGTTGCACATCAACTATGCAGGCAATTTTACAATATTCTCAAATTGGCGTAGCTTATACAAATAGTACGCCAAGTTGCCCTGGCGGTAATAGTGGTACAGCTGCAGTTACAGGCACAGGTAGCCCAACTGGTTTATATACTTATACTTGGTTAAATTCATTAGGGCAAAGTGTTGGTAGTACCCAACAAGTTACGGGTTTAGCGCCGGGCACTTATTCTGTCCATTTGGCTTCTACAACACCAAGCTGTGGTAGTCATGATACAACAGTGGTTGTAGGTATTGCACCTCCGATAACATTATCTCAAAGCAAAAACTTTTGCGGAAGCGCAGCGTATTTATTAACTCCTGCCGGAAGTGCAAATATACAATGGTATGCACCCGGAAACATACTTGTGCCAGCGCCGCAAGGAACTAATGATACTTTATTAGCTATTGGCGCATCAAACGGGCAGGTTTATACGGTTACATACAGCAGCAGTGGTTGCAGAGATTCTATGTTAATTACGCTTACGCAGGTTTCGGGAGGTACGTTAAGTCATAATGTTACACAAAATGTTTGTTCTAATGTTATATACGGAGTGCATAGTTCTACTTCAACGGGGCAAGCAACCATTAATTTAAGTACAACTGCTTTACCACCTTATAATTATAGTATTGTTGGTCCCGCATTTAGTAACTCTTATCCTGCTTTGGCTAGTACTACCATTCCTTTAACAGGTTTAGCGTATGGTTCATATACAGTTGCTGCTTTTGATGGTACTTGTTTTTATAGCGATATTTTTAGAATTGATACTATACCTGTACCTGTAAATATTAGTGTTGCGCCTACTACATTATGTAACGGACAAAGTGCTTTGTTAACTTTTACGTTTAACTCGGCTCCTCCTACACAGTGTCAAACAAGTAGTTTACCTTGCTCAAACCCAACTTTATTAACTTGCGGACCAAGCAATGCTGTAACACCAAGCTCTTATCAATATCCAACGCCTTATGGTAACTATTATACTAAAATGCGTGCACAATATATTTATACGGCAACCGAGTTAATTGCAGCTGGTATAAATGCGGGTAATTTAAGTAGCATAGCCTTTAATATTACTAACTTAAATGGTACAATAAGTTCATACCCCAATTTTAATATTTCTGTTGGATGTTCAGGACAAAGTACATTTACTTCTCTATCGGATGAAACATCTTTAATAACAGGTCTTACCAATGTGTATAGTAATGCAAGTGCAAACATTGCAACGGGTATAAACACCTATAATTTTAACCAACCTTACTCATGGGATGGTTCATCTAATTTAATTGTAGATGTTTGTTTTGAAGTACCGGGTACATATAGTTACACTACCAATGCACAGGTAAGTTGCACTAGCACAAGCAATTATTCATCATTAACTATTGTAAGCGATTCAGAACCAACTTGTAACTTAAGTACAAGCACTTCTGCGTATTATGTTTCTTATCCAATTCAAATGCGTCCTGTGGCTACTTTTGGTTGGTGCAGTGCCATAGCTACTCCATCAATGTATAATTATAGTCTTAATACTAATGCAGGTGTACTTGCACCAGGTTTAAATGCTGCCGGCACCACAACTATACAGCCAACCACAACAACTCATTATATTTTAACTACTACAGATAATTATAGCGGATTACATTGTTACAAAACAGATTCATTTACACTTAATGTAATACTGCCTTTTTCTATCGTTTCAAATAGAGATTCGCTCTATTGTACAAGCACAAACTCAGTTTCGGTTAAAGCAACTTTTTCAGATAACGTAACTCATAGCCAAGTAACGGAACCTGCTACGTGGGCAGTTCTTAATAATTTACACGGCTTAACGGGTAATGATGGCTTTGGTAACGCCAATTTTAGTCCGCATAACGCGGGAGTTGGTACATATACTTTAGTAGTTAGCGCAGGCGGACAATGTTTAGTTACCGATACTGTTGTATTTAAAGTAGATACATTTAATACGGCTAAATTCGTTGTTCCAGATTCGGTATTTTGTTTAACAGATGGAAACGTGCAATTAAGGCCAACTACACCCGGTGGAGTTTGGAGCGGCACAGGTGTTACCGGCACAGGCGTGTTTTCGCCTTATGTAGCTGGTGTAACAACGCCTACGGTAACTATAAAATATGTAGTTAACGGAGGCACACCTTGTGCAGATAGTGCTACGGCGCAAATGAAGGTATTTAGTAATCCTTCTGTTAAGTTTACAACAGATACCACACAAGGTTGCGCACCACGCACTAACATTGGCTTTAATGCCATAGCTAATCCTGTTTCAACAGGTACTTATGCATGGTATTTCTCCGACGGACAAACAAGTACAGGGGCTAGTACATCGCATATTTATACCGTAGCGGGTTTATACTCGCCTAAAGTTGTTTATACAGATGCCAACAATTGTAAAGATTCTGTTACGCATGTAGATTCTATTATAGTGCATCCAAAACCAACGGCAAGTTTTTACGCTAACCCTGCTACCACAGATATTTTAGCACCGCATGTAGATTTTACAAATACTACCATACCTACTAATTGTACGTGGGCTTGGGATATTGCGGGCTTAGATACCAGCAGCAGCAAAAATACAAGTCATAATTTTGATGACCCCGGTCATTATATTATTCAGTTAACTGCTACTACGCCGTTTAATTGTAAAGATGTGTATGCGCTTGATTTAAACATTACCGGTGCTTATGCACTTTATGTACCTTCTGGTTTTACACCTAACGGCGATGGTAAAAATGAATTATTTAAAGCTGAAGGTTTTGGATTAGCAGAAAACATTACCGATATTGGTTTTAAAATGGAAGTTTATGATCGTTGGGGACAACGATTATTTGTAACTACCGATGTAAATACAGGTTGGGATGGAAGCAAAAATGGAGTTGCTTTAGGTCAAGATATTTATGTGTATAGTATTACATTTAAAGATTACGAAGGCAGAAGTCATAATCAAAAAGGACAAGTAACTTTAATTAGATAATTTTAATAGAATTTAAAAACAATAAAGGCGCTTATGGCGCTTTTGTTGTTTTATACCAAAATGATTTAAAATTTAGTCCAAAATTGATTTAAAAAAATGTACTC
>JBDTJJ010000191.1:0-2519 GCA_039935895.1 Bacteroidia bacterium
ATTTTTCATCGTCTTTACTAACACCAACAACCGCAAAATCTTTTTTGGTTAAGTATTGGTATTCATCACGCAGACTGCAAGCTTGCAAAGTACATCCGGGCGTATCATCTTTTGGATAAAAATAAAGCACTAATGTTTTTCCTTTATAATCGTTTAAAGAAATTGTATTTCCGTTTTGATCTTTCCCTTCAAAAAACGGAGCAGCATCGCCGGCTTTTAATTTTGTTTCGTGTTTTACAAACGTCGATTTTTTTGCAGGAGATTTTTTAACAGCTACTTTTTTTGCCGCTGTTTTTTTTGCCGTACTTTTTTTAGCGATAGCTTTCTTTGTCGCTTTTTTAACTGCCTTCTTTACTGCTTTTTTTATCATAATTAATTTTTAATTAATTTTTGTGTCTGATTTCCTGCTTTTATAAAATAAACACCATTGTTTAGCTCGCTCAAATCTAATACATACTGTTTAGTATTTAATGATGATTGCTTAATTACTACTTTCCCTAAAACATCTGTTATTTCAATATTTTCATTAGGCGTTGGGCATTCAACATTCAAAATACCGTTAACTGGGTTTGGGTAAATTTTTATTTGCTTGTTATTTGAATATTGTTCTATCCCGCTTTGAGTACAATTAGAAACAGTACAATAATTTCCGCTATCTCCGTCAATATAGCAATTAAGGGAGCATTCGAACCACCCTCCATCAAAACAATTAAATATCATAATATTAGAGTACTGGTTTAAAACTAAGCCATATTTTATATCACCAACACCTTGAACCCAGGTAATATTTGTATTGTGTGGTAACGTAGTAAAGCGTATCCATTTTCGCATTTTCCCTGCGTAAGAGATATATGTAACACTATCCACTTTAGGATAATATGTCTTTGGAAAAAAAGTATTAGGGCAATCGACATCCATTCCATTTATTGGAAAACTATCTCCTTTCATTAAATTAAAATCATACGCTAAAGTGAGAGAGTTAGCATCATTTCCGTAATAGACTCTATTGGAGTCGGTATATAAATATTGTACGAAATTATTACACATAGTGTCAATGTAATTACCGCTATTATTATATAGTTTTTGAAGGTGTTTATTGTCAACTAGAGTATCTCCAATAATTATAGAGCCGCCGTACCAAATTTTGTATAAAGGCCCCACGCCCGGACCAGTAGTGTATTCGTAGCCTTGCTGCTGTACCCATTGCGTTTTATTTGGCGCAAAAACACTACCAAACTGTGCATCCGTTTTTAAATGCATAAAGACAATAAAAAATAGAAAAACGATTTTTTTCATTTTAATGCTGCATCACAAATTTTTGCGTATAACTATTTTTATAGGTTTTCAAACTTAAGAAATATATACCACTTTGTAATCCGCTTACATCAAGCGTTATCAAGTTTTTAATTTGGAATGTAGAATTTTTAATTAAATTGCCAAGCACATCATATATAGCATATTGTACATTATCTTCATTAAGCATTGAGCATTCAATATTAAGCATTCTAGTTGTGGGATTTGGGTAAACGTTTACATCTTCATTTTTTAGCTGATGAATCTTTGTTGAAAGCATGTTGCAAGTCAAAGCACCAAAGCCATCTAACTTGCCATAACCCCAATTGTTATTAGGTAAATTGTTGCCTGTATAATTATCTTTAGTGGTGCAACCCGTTATCGCTTGTTTTATTTGTAGGTTAGTTGCCGTAGGGTTTTTTTGTAAATATAATACCGCAACTCCAGCAGCAGCAGGAGATGCAGAAGATGTTCCGCTAAATACCATATACATTGTATCTTGCGAAGAATTGCAATCGTTAGGATAATTAATAGCTTGATCTTTGCATGCCCATAAAGCTCCTGGCGCAACAATATTGTTTCCGGTTGCTGCAATATCCGGTTTAATTCTTCCATCACGCGTTGGCCCACTGCTACAATCATTAGAAAGTGTATCATAAGGACCGGGTTTGGGACAAAAAACACCATTAAAGGTAGTGAAACCTGTACGCTCGGTATAATTTGCTACTACTATTACATTATCACTGCACTGAAAACTAGTGCAAATAGTTTGCTGTATATCTGGTTCTTTGTAGTAAGTCATTCTTGGTATGCTTGCTAAAGACGATGGCAGTTGGCTGATAGGAAGATATTCAAAATCCCAAGCATCAAAAATACCATTACCTGTTGTTTCTAAGGTGTAAAAATAACCAGCCGAATCTTGAATAATATTTATATCCAATTCGTATGTTTTTCCATTAATGGCCGCGGCTGTTTGTACATACGCAATACGGTTTCCATTATTCATAATCGAATCTGTAACAAGCGTATTTAAGCAAGATGTTATATTTCTAAAATTAATATTTCCTTCGTATTGATAGTTTGTAGCATCGTAAACACCAATGGTGTATTGTACATTTTTAAAGTTAGTGGTGTCTGCAAACAAACCATATTCAAATTGATTAGCGGATGTATTTTGCATAAAGGTAAAATTGGTATCGGCAGTAACATTATATTTTAAGTGAAAA
>JBDTJJ010000192.1:0-7118 GCA_039935895.1 Bacteroidia bacterium
GAGCGAAAAAATGCAGAAAAAAAACTAAAACAAAGTATAAAAGAACTCAAAGATTATAAAGAAGCGCTTGATGAATCATGTATTGTAGCCGTTACTAATCAGCAAGGCATCATTACCCATGTAAACGATAATTTTTGTGAAATCTCAAAATATACCAGAGATGAATTAATTGGGCAAAACCATAGCATTATTAATTCGGGCTACCATCCAAAAGAATTTATTAAAAACCTTTGGGCAACTATTACATATGGAAAGGTGTGGCGTGGAGAAATAAAAAATAAAGCCAAAGACGAAACCTATTACTGGGTAGATACAACTATTATTCCTTTTATTAACAAGCAAGGCAAACCTTTCCAATATATTGCTATTAGGGCAGATATTACAAAACGTAAAAAAGCAGAGCAAGAATTAAACGAATTAAATGAGCATTTAGAATTAAAAGTAATAGAGCGAACGGCTCAACTAGAAACTGTTAATAAGGAATTAGAATCTTTTTCATACTCTGTTTCGCATGATTTACGTGCTCCACTAAGAGCAGTTACCGGCTACGCTAATATGTTGGAAGAAGACTATCAAACAAAAATTGACGAAGAAGGAAAACGTTTATTAAGCATTATAAAATACAATGCCGAAAAAATGGGGCAGTTAATTGATGATTTACTTTCTTTCTCTCGCTTGGGAAGAAAAGAAATGCAAACAACAAATGTAGATATGAACGGATTGGTAGAAGGTGTTTTGATAGAAATTGATAAAGTTACCAAGCACCAGGCCGAAATAAAAGTAAACAAACTACATCATATTAAGTCAGATTACGGACTTATGAACCAAGTAATGATAAATCTTATATCAAACGCTATTAAATATTCTTCGAAAAATAAAACCCCAACAATAGAAGTAAAGTCTAAATTAGTTGGTAACGATTTGGTTTTTTCTGTACAAGATAACGGAGCAGGTTTTGATATGCGGTATGTAGATAAATTATTTGGTGTTTTTCAACGCCTTCACACACAAGATGAATTTGAAGGAACGGGTGTTGGGCTGGCTATTGTACAACGTATCATTTCAAAACATGGTGGTCGGGTGTGGGCCGAAGGCAAAGTAAATAAAGGGGCTGCGTTTTATTTTTCAATACCTCAATCATAAAAAATATAGAATATGGAAAATATAGAGATAGAAATACTATTAGTAGAAGATAACCCAAGTGATGCGGAGCTTACCATCAGAGCGTTTAAAAAAAGCAATGTAGCTAATAAAATAGTTCATTTAAAAGATGGGGCTGAGGCACTTGATTTTCTTTTTGGAAAAGGAGTTTATTCTACCAGAAATATAAATAATAAACCCAAGGTAATTTTGCTCGATTTAAAAATGCCAAAGGTTAATGGTATTGAAGTGCTCCGCGAGATTAGAAGTAATGCGCTTACAAAAAAAATACCAGTAGTAATACTCACTTCTTCTAATGAAGACCCTGATATAAAAGCATGCTACGAACTAGGAGTTAACAGCTACATTGTTAAGCCTGTTGGTTTTAAAAATTTTACCGACGTTGTTTCCAAACTGGGTTTTTACTGGTTATTGCTTAATAAATCTCCTAATGAATAAAACCGGCGAGGCCATCTTATTATATAAAGATCTCCTTAATTTAAAAGGAGAGGATATTGTATGTCCCGACGAATTAAAAATTTTAATTGTAGATGATAATATATTTGATTCGGAGTTAATGCGTCGTGAATTAAGCAAGCAATCTAAAATAAAATTACTAAGCAAAGTGGTTACAGATAAACTTTCTTATGAAGAAGCACTGAAAACTTTTTTGCCGGATGCTGTTTATTGCGATTATAACATTTCTCATAATTTTAACGCTATAGATGCCGTTAGAATATTAAAACTTGATTACCCGGAAGTTCCTTTTGTTTTAGTAACCGGATCGTTAAGCGAAGAAGTTGTGGCAGTTTGTATGGATGAAGGAATTGATGATTATGTGTTTAAATCAAACATGTCGAGATTGCCTCTTTCACTTATAAATGTTGCCAACAAAAGAAAAATAGAATTGCAAAAAAAAGCAGTTTATGAGCAACTTGTAAAATCAGAACTAGAAGTAAGAAATTTTGCTAAACACTTAAATGAAACGCTAGAAGAAGAAAGATCGCACATTGCACGAGAAATACACGATGAATTAGGACAACAGCTTGCGGGAATTAAAATGGGTATTTCATCTTTAAAAAAACAATGCGAGGAAACCACAAATGAATATATAGATACTATATTAAAAGATATTGACAGTACCATACAATCGTTGCGAAAAATTGCTACCGAACTTCGCCCCGGAATACTTGATACATTAGGATTAATTCCTTCTATAAAATGGCTGGCGCAAGAATTTGAGAAAAAAACAAAAATAGACTGCGAATTGCATTGTGATGTAGAAGATTTAAAATACGAACAAACCCTTTCTACTTGTTTTTTTAGAATATGCCAAGAAGGTCTAACAAATATAAATAAACACGCCGGCGCAAACAAAGTAATCATTACCATAAAACAAGAAAAAAATAAACTAACGCTTAAAATAGCTGATAATGGGAAAGGAATTGTTAGTGAAAAATTAGAAAACCCTTTTTCGATGGGCTTATTAGGCATGCGAGAGCGAGCAGGTATAATAAAGGCACATTTACTTATAACAAGTAAAAAAAACATGGGAACGATGATACAACTTACTGCAAAAACAAAATAAGATGCTTAAAGTTTTAATAACAGATGATCATTCAGTTATTCGTAACGGGGTAAGACAAATTCTTTTAACTGAATTTACTGAAATGGAATGTGAGGAAGCCGAGAACGCAGCGGTGGCTTTACGTAAAATACAAGATACAAAATGGGATATAATTATTCTTGACATAGATATGCCTGGAAGAAGCGGTTTAGACGTGCTAAAAGACATGAAAGATAATGCTATAAATATACCTGTGCTTGTTTTTAGCCTACACCCCGAGGATCAAATTGCTTTAAGAGCCTTTAAAATGGGGGCTTACGGGTATTTATCTAAAGATAGTGTGAACGAAGAATTAATAAAAGCTGTTAAACAAATTCTTGCTGGAAAAAAATATATTACACCTTCAATTGCTGAAAAACTTGTATTACAATTAGAAAATCCAAACGACAAAGAACCTCATGAAATTTTATCTGATAGAGAATATCAAACACTTTTATTATTTGCAAATGGTAAAACGGTTTCTCAAATTGCACAAGAACTCTCATTAAGCGTACCTACCGTAAGTACGTACCGTGCTCGTATTTTAGAAAAAATGAATATGAAAAATACTGCCGAATTAGTTAATTATGCCATTAAAAAAAACCTAGTTTAATTTTTAGCAGTGAGTTAGATCACTAATTAAATATTATTAAAACACAAATTAAATGAAAGTAATTCTTGTAGCTGATGCTCACCCCGCTTTACGTGAGGGCGTAGAGACAATTCTTTCTCGTGAATTTGGTGAAGTTATGTATGGCGATGCTTCAACTGCCATAGAAGTTCTTAAAAAAATAAAAGAAGATAAATGGGATATTCTTATTCTTGGTATAGATATGCCTCCTGGCAGAAATGGGCTGGAGGTTCTTAAACAGTTAAAGGATGAGAATATAAAAATACCTGTTCTAATATACAGCATACATCCCGAAGAGCAAATTGCCATAAGGGCATTTAAATTAGGCGCCTCAGGCTATTTAACAAAGGATGCTTCAAATGAAGAATTAGCAAAAGCAGTTCATCGAATTTTGTCTGGAAAAAAGTATATTACTGAATCTCTTGCCGAACTACTTGCTAATCAGTTTGAAAATCCTGATAATAAAGAATCGTATCAATTATTATCTGACAGGGAATATGAAACTATGCTTCTTATAGCAAAAGGAAAAAGTGTTTCATTAATAGCAGAAGAACTTTATTTAAGTGTTGCTACAATTAGTACATATCGCACTCGCATTCTCCAAAAAACCGGAATGAAGAATAATTCTGAGCTTACCTCTTATGTTATCCGAGCTAACTTAGCTTAATTAAAAGATAGGCAGCTAAATTCCAAAAAACAAAGTATTTATCATGTGTTTCATTGTAGAAGATGTATATTGTTTGTTATACTCAAAACAATCGCAAGTTGGGTTATAACTAACTATTGCTATAGGAAAATCAGTATCATCTTCATCAAAACAACCTTGTATTTCTTGGCTTAACAAGTTAGTTTCAAAAGTAAACCTATATAAATCACTCAGATCTAATTTTTCATTTGTATATGTAGAGATACTAATACATTTGGAGATATAACCCTCCTTATCAATACGAATTGTGTATATGGTGTTTTTTCTTAATAAAAAAGCCATTGATCTTCTTACTTTTAGATTTTGAATTTCAATTACCTTATTTTCTAAAATTAAGGTTGCCGTGTACTTACCGATAAATTTATCTACGCTTCCGTCAAAATTGCCTATTACTACAAGGCATTCCTCATTTTTTTCAACAGCTTCTTCCTTTTCATTAATTGCTTCATTGGAATTATTATGCAGTACATCAGCCGTCATAACTTCTTTGCTATTATTAAATGATACAGAGTTAGATTGGGCTATTAAAACACTCGTTCCTAAAAATAAGCCTGTTGTTAGAAGTACCAGTTGTTTTTTTACATTGTAAAAATTATTGTTTGTGGGTGTTACTTTTAATGCTTTCATGATTATTCTTTATTAGTAAGTAAATCTTATAACAAAAGTATGATTAATGAAAACTTTATTAAATAGTACAAAATCGGAGTTTTATGTCATACAAACAATGACAAGTATTTTTTATGTTTAATATATCATAATTATAAAATAATAACTCCTGAAAACGGAATTAAAAACTAAGGATTCAACCACACAGATTAAAAAATGAAACCTAATTTTCGCCATAAATATAAAATTTATACAATCGTGCAACCATTGTTCATGTGAACTAAGGTTAAAAGCATTAAACGCTTCAGTATTGTTTCCGTGCTAAAAGTTGAATTTCTGAAAAGATTGTTATTATTGGCTTGGATATTAAGATTAATTATTCCGTTTCAAACCAAAGAGTACTAAATTAAAGTTTTAAAAGTAGTTTAATCAATTACCTTTCATAAAAAGTACGCCACAATTAATTACCTTTGTTGCTAGTGTTTTTTTTAGATAATTTTTACCTCACAATAACATATTGGAACAACTGACACAAAATTTAAAAAGCGGCGAGATGAAAATCTTAGAAGTACCTTACCCAATGCTTGGCAAAGGTTGCGTGCTGATAAGAAATCAGTATTCTATAATTAGCACTGGTACCGAAGGCAAAACGGTTAAAGATGCGCGACTTGGTTATATTGGTAAAGCAATGGCGAGGAAAGATGAGGTAAAAAAAGTAATTACTGTAGCCAAAACAATTGGCTTATTGGAAACTTATAAATTAATGATGAACAAGCTGGATGCGCCGTCTGCCTTGGGTTATAGCTGTGCTGGCGAAGTAATTGCGGTTGCAGATGATATTACCGAGTTTAAAATTGGCGATAAAGTGGCTTGTGCGGGCGCAGGTGCCGTGCATGCCGAAGTTGTTGCTGTACCCAGAAATTTATGTGTTAAGTTGGCAGATAATGTGGCTTTAAATGAAGCGTGTTTTACTACCTTGGGTGCTATTGCGTTGCAAGGTATTCGGCAGGCCGAATTGCGTTTAGGTGAAAGTTGCGCCGTTATTGGCTTAGGTTTATTAGGACAACTTACTATACAAATGCTAAATGTCGCAGGTGTACAAAGCATTGGCATTGATATTGATAAACGAATGGTGGCATTGGCGCAAGAGCTTGGTGCAAGTTATGCCATTGATAGAAATGTAGAAGGTATTGAAAATAGCATACGCGAATTGACTAAAGGTTATGGTGTTGATGCAGTAATTATTACAGCGGCTACGCCAAGTACCGATCCTGTTGATTTTGCAGGAGAGCTTTGCCGAGTGAAAGGTAAAGTGGTTATTGTAGGAAGTGTACCCACGGGTTTTAAACGCGCAGGTTATTATAAAAAAGAATTAGAATTAAAGATGTCTTGCTCTTATGGACCAGGTAGATACGATGCCGATTACGAAGAGAAAGGTATTGATTATCCTTATGGTTATGTGCGTTGGACGGAGAATCGCAATATGCAAGCCTTTGCAGATATGCTGGCAAATAAAAAACTGAATATTGCTAAGTTAATTTCTCATACGTTTAATTTTAATGAAGCACCAAAAGCGTATCAATTAATTGTAGATAAAACAGAAGCCTTTACCGGAATTTTGTTAAAGTACGATACAGAGAAAAAAATAAACGCAACCGTACAATTAAAAAATGTGCAAGCTGTTGCAGGTAAACCTGCTGTGGGTTTTATTGGCGCTGGTTCTTTTGCAAATAATGTATTATTGCCTGCGCTTAAAGATAATTGCAGCTTTGTGGGCATTGCTACAAACCGACCAAACAATGCGCGTAACATTGCCGATAAATATGGTTTTGGCTATTGCACCGATAACGTTTTGCAATTGATGGAAGATAAGAATATCAACACTATTTTTATTGCTACGCGTCACGATTCTCACGCAGAATACGTTACAAAGGCCTTACAACACAACAAAAACATTTTCACTGAAAAACCGTTGTGCTTAAATGAAACAGAGTTGGAAGAAATAAAAAACCTGTATCAAAAATCGAATTCAGTTTTGATGTTAGGTTTTAATAGAAGGTTTTCTCCAGCCGTTATAAAAGCAAAAACTTTTTTCGATAAATTAAACATACCGCTTTCTATAAATTACCGCATTAATGCAGGCACTATTGCAGCTAACCATTGGGTGCATGATAAAGCCATTGGTGGCGGAAGAATTGTAGGTGAGGTTTGTCATTTTATAGATTTACTTACTTTTATTACTAATTCAAAAATAAAATCATTAACGGCAAATGCTATGTACGATGCCGCACAAGTTAGCGATACATTAACTGTCAATCTGCAATTTGTAAACGGAAGTATTGCCACTATTTCTTATTTCTCTAACGGAAATAAAAATTTAGATAAAGAATATTTAGAGATTTTTGGAGGCGGACAAGTTATCATCATCA
>JBDTJJ010000193.1:0-3242 GCA_039935895.1 Bacteroidia bacterium
CGTAAATCTTGTGTTTCGTGCCCTATGTACCAAGTTTTACTTAGTTTTTTGTTTTGATAAATCTCGCACTTAACCCCTACGGATGCAATTTCTTTTAAAAAATTTTCTTGTGAGTTTTGTGGTGCCGGAAACTTAATTTGGGTGCGCATAAAGGTTAGCAACAACAATTGTAAAGCATCTTTACGCGCCGGAAATTTGCCGTTAATCATCCAAACACCTTGGTTATTTTTCTCTAACAAAGCAGTTCCTCCTTTTTTATTGGCTATAAATATTTTATCAATGCTAGCAGTATCAGGTACGGCAAAATCGGCTTCATCGCCTTTTAAAGTGCTTTTTTTGCTGTTTTTTATCATTACAAAAATGCCGACAGCTACAAGTAAAACTAATAAGAGAATAGTGAATTTATTTTTTTTCATCTGTTTGTTTTTTATTTTTCTTTTTTGTCAGATGGAATACCTCGCATTTATTTATTCTATTTAATAAGAATGCGGATATTTCATTTTGTAAATTTTTTACGGCGAATACTTGACAATACCATGCCCGATACAATAATAATTACCAAAGGAAACAACACATTATATAATTTCCATTTTAAAGGATTATCCAACCCAATTTTTTTTCTGTCTAACAACCTAAGTTTTACTTCGCGACTACGAACGCTCATTAACTCTGGTCCATCAATTAAATAATTTACACAGTTAAGTATAAATGTTTTGTTGGCAAATTGCTGTTTCATATATCTATCGTAGCCAAGCGGACTGATAGACATAGTTTGGTAACTAAAATCGTTTTTAATAATATCTCCATCCGAAATAACAATCATAGAAGTTGGTTTACTAATTTCTTTAAACGCAATGGCGCTATCTTTTGCAATGGTATCTGTTAGCCTGTTTTGGTAATTTGATTTAAATGTACCTTCTAATAAAACAGCCAAAGGTTTATTACCGTTGGTAAATTGTTTTTCATTTAGCTGCCCGCCAACCATACCAAGGCTTACACGTGCCGGCACCGATTGCACCCTTGAGTTTTTTGATGAAGCAAGAAGTATGGTTTTTTTAATTCCGGGTGCACCAACCGTATCAATATATCCTGCAAATTCAAACCGGACTAAGCCTAAATTTTTTACAATAGGGTGCGTAATGGAAGCGGTTACTAATGGTTTATATATCCACGGAAACATTTGCAAATCGGCTTTGCCATCTTTAAAGCCACGATTGATTGGAATGTAACCACAGTTCATATCCTGCACCAGCGCAGAGTTTACACGCACACCATAATTAAATAAAATATCATCTAAATTAATATTGTTACTTAAACCAAGCGTATAACCTTTTAATTTAAGCGAATCGTAATTGGTATAAACAGGTTCTAAGCACCATAAAACTTTTCCGCCGTTCATGATATATTGATCAATAACAAACTTATCACGTTCACTTATTACGGTATCGGGCCACGCCAAAATGATGGCTGAATAAGGCTTTAAAGCTTTTAAATGTTTTTTTATTTTAATATAATCAACATCGTAATACTCACTCAATGAATTATAAATATCTTTTGTTTGATTGGTATCTAACTCATGATGTCCGCGTATAAAAGCAACTCTTGGGCGAATAGGCTCTTCCAGTTTACGAATGGTATTTGACAAACCGTACTCTAAATTTTGAACCGAATTATTTACACATTGCTCTGCCGGAATACCATCTTGTTTATTAAAAATTTGCCAAACGCCTTCTTTCGTTTTAAAATAAACTACTGCACCCGGAAAAAGCACTTGCGTTTGCTCGCCTTTGCCACTCTTGGTTCTAAGTTCTGTTGGGTCAATTCCTTTGTTATAAAGTTCGCGCTGAATAGCTTCTAGATCTCCTTTATTTTTTTTATCGTAAATGTTTATGAATTCGTAATTCAAGCCTTTTTTTGCATACACCCTAAACTCGTCCAACATTTCGCGGGTCTCGGTTTTTAAGCGTGTAAATGCCGAATTAAAATCGCCTTCTAAATAAACTTTTACATAAACCTCATCATCTAAATTTTTCAGCATTTCTACCGTAGAAGGACTTAGCGTATAACGTTTTTCACTCGTTAAATCAAATCGTTTAAAAAAGTAAGAGCCTGCAAAGTTCAGTAAAATCAATATAAGCAGCCAAACCGCTAATTGAATAATTTGTTTTGATTTGGTACTGCTCATTGCCATTTACGTTTTTCGAGCATAAAGCGGGTTAATAAAACAAAGAAAGAAACTAAACTGAAAAAGTAAAGTACATCTCGCGTATCAATAACACCACGACTAAGCGATGTATAATGTGCATTTATACCAAGAGAAACTACTAAAGGTTCTAATTTGCCTGCAATGCCCGATTGACCAATATAATCAAACCCGCTATAACAAAGAAAGCAAAGCCCCATGGCTAAAATAAAAGCAATTACCTGGTTATCGGTAACTGAAGAAGCAAAAATGCCAATAGCTACAAAACCTGCGCCTAATAATAATAAACCAATGTAAGAACCCCAGGTCCCGCCTGTATCAATGTTTCCAACAGGGTAGCCTAATTTGTAAACAGAGTAATAATAAAATAAAGTGGGCAATAAAGAGATGATAACTAAGGTAACGCCTGCAAAATATTTTGCTAAAATTATTTGTAGTTCGGTTATGGGGCGCGTAAATAATAACTCAATAGTGCCTGTTTTTTTTTCTTCGGCAAAAGAACGCATGGTTATGGCAGGAATTAAAAACAAATAAACCATGGGTGCAATGCTGAATAAAGGATCTAAGGTGGCGAAACCGTTTTCTAAAATATTATAGCCGCCAGAGCTTTCAGAACTGATAATCCACAAGAAACAACCTGTAATAGTTAAAAAAACGCCAATAGCAATGTAACCGGTAAGCGAGGTTAAAAAACTTTTTATTTCTTTAAGATATAATACGTACACAGGTTTGATTTTGCAAACGCAAATATGCGCTTTTTTTTCTGCTTAACAAAAACAGTCGCTTCATCTGAAGCGCCTGTTTTATCTTACTTAATAATTGCTAAATTTAAATGAGCATCTCGTCCTTGTTTGAGCTTTTTAGCGGTAACGAGGATGCTTAAACTATGCGTTTGCAACGCATACATAATACCCCCACCTCGTCCTCGTTTAGCATAGCGTAACGAGGATGCTTAAACTATGCGTTTGCAACGCATACATAATACTAAAACCATTATATTTGTTTAAATGAGTGGAGATAGATATAGAATAGCAGACCA
>JBDTJJ010000194.1:0-2724 GCA_039935895.1 Bacteroidia bacterium
CGGTAATTTTTATAGCTCCCGAAAACACCCAAGGGTGGCGGCGTTGTAAAGGAGTTTCTTTGCCTTTATGTAGAAATATTTTTGTCATAATGTTTGCAAAGATAACATCAAATGGCAAGCAAATAACATTGGCTTTTTGCTCAATTTTATTTTAGATAGAAGAATCTGCCGCATATTTATCGCAATAAACAGTAGAACTATTTATACATGCTTACCAAGTTATATAACAAATTAATTAATTTTACAGCGATGACATTATTACAAAAATACGGCCAAACAGCTTTAATAGCAGGCGGTTCTGAAGGCATTGGCGCAGCAGCTGCGCATTACTTGGCGGCAGCAGGTATTAATTTAGTTTTAGTTGCTCGCCGTAAAGAACCTTTAGAAGTTTTAGCTACAGCACTAGCCACAAAATACAAAGTAAATGTAAGTTGCATAAGTTGCGACTTAGCAGATACTAATGCGACAACCATTATACAAACAGCATTGCAAGGCAAAGAAATAAATTTGCTGGTATATAATGCAGCGCTTGCATACATTGGAGAATTTGAGAAAAACACAACTACCTATTACAATCAAATGGCGTATGCCAATATGATTACACCCATGAATTTATTACACGCCTTTGCACAACCTATGCTTGCAAAAGGCAAAGGTGGTTTGGTTATTATGGCTTCTTTAGCTGGGTTTCAGGGAAGTGGTTTTTTAGCAGCTTATGCAGCCACAAAAGCTTTTAACCGCATACTTGCCGAAAGCCTTTGGTATGAATGGAAAGACAAAGGTGTAGATGTTATTGCGTGTTGCGCAGGTGCTACGTCAACACCTAATTTTATAGAAACAAAACCGGAAAAGACAAGTTTCTTTGCACCACGTGTGCAAAGTCCGGAAGAGGTAATAAATGAATGCTTTGAAAAGTTAGGAAAACAACCTTCTTTTATTTCGGGGCGAGGAAATAAATTGGCAAGTTTTATTATGCAGAAATTATTACCTCGTAAAATGGCCATTAATATTATGGGAGATACTACTCGAAAAATGTATAGATTATAGAATAAGTTTATTTGCGTTAGGGATGCAGGCAGAAAGCCTTTTTTTCTTCAAAAAAGCTTTACGCCAAGCAGCCCGACGGCGCAGATATTTATCGACTTTGATAGAAATAACAAACGCGCCGGAACGCCCAAATTTTAATAAATAAACGGAATGATTTTATACTTTACTCGTTTTAAATATTCTTGCCAAAGTGCACCGTATTTAAGCGCGCAACGTTTATCGTCATCTGCTTGGCGCGGAAATAACAAAGCCACATAATACAAGGGATAGAGCCACGGCCATAAAAGAGAAGCATGACCCGTGCAAAGTACAATGCCTATTGCCATACCAATTTCACCAAGATAATTTATGTGCCTGCTTAAACCCCAAAAACCATTTACTAACAACGTTTTATTTCCATCCGTAATTGTTTCGGGTTTTATACCGAGAAATGTTTTGGTGGGATCTTTCTTGAAAAAGTATTTCTGCATGTTTGCTCCACGTGATAAACCCCAACTCATAAAAAATATAAGCGCGTAAATAATTAATAAATAAGTAGGCGTTTGCGCACTTGGCAAACTTACCGTTGACCAGAGGGGAATAGAATAAAAGAAAGGATAAAATGCAATACAGCCCCAGCCCAATTTAAAGCCTACTCGTTCAGCAAAAAAATCGTAGGTATAAAGATGGACTTCTTCGAAGGTTAAATAATCTATGATGAAAAAGGTAACCAATGCAGCAGATAAAAAAATACCGTAAGAAGTTTGAGCACCGAATAAAATATACTGATGCGCAGCAAAGCTTAATACATTCAACTCTAACATAATAGCGCCTACTAAATATAACCACATTTTTGCATCAATTCTACCACCCCATAATTGCGGGTTTTCTAATCTTCCTAAATAAAAATCGGCAAAAAAAGATTTTTTTACAGAAGGGTAAGGCAATACAATTGCAAATGAAAATATCAATCCAAAAGCCACAGCTCCTGCAAGTGCATACCACCTGATATTATAAAGATAATCCCAGTCTAAAAAGTTATAATGGCATAACAAAAACCAACATACAACAACAGTAAATAAAACGAGCAAACCGTTTAATCGGTATTTTAATTTTTCATTAGTCCCGGTTTTTGTAACATAACCAATAACCCAGCGCCCGGGCAGTAATGCATTTAAAATAAAAATCAAACTATAAACTATTGCCGGCGTTAAAAAGCCAATTATTTTATCCATAAAAACCATTTAGGCTACGAAATTTTTAAACCAATAACCATAACATCATCTACTTGTTCTAAATCTCCGCGCCAGTGCTCAAACTCGCGTTCAAGCTCTTGTTTTTGTATATCTACCGGCTTGTTGTTGTTTTTAACCAATAGCTGCTGCATTTGGCGATATTTATATTTTTTACCTTTTTCACCACCAAACTGATCGGCAAAGCCATCGCTAAATAGATAAAGCATATCATCTTTTTCTATTTTAAAAGTTTGGTTGGTGTACGGTTTGCTATCATCATTATTGCCGATATAAATATTGTCAGCATCATATTCAATCAATTTATTATCACGTACTAAATAAATAGAATTAAATGCACCCGCATATTCAACCGTGTTTGTTTCAAAATTAATTTTACAGATAGCCAAATCCATTCCATCTCTAATTTCAATGCCATCTAATTTAGCATGCAATGACTGTTCTA
>JBDTJJ010000195.1:0-4325 GCA_039935895.1 Bacteroidia bacterium
TTTATTGCTTTACAAAGCAATTAGGTTAATGGCATTGCTAAAAGGTTGTTGTCCGTTTTTATCAACTACGGCAACCCTAAACCAATACATAGTGCCCGGGTTTAAGCCCACAAACACATGCGTTGCCTGCATGGTAGTTGCCGATGTTACCCAACTGGCAGCTACCAAAGGCGTTGTGGTGTATTGCCAAATATAGCTTGATAGTTTAGTAGCTTTTGCTTTAGCATTTATTTGCCCCAAGTTGCCATTATGGTTTATAACAAATGGCGGCGTAGCGTGCGTACCTGTTTGAGATAAACTAAAACCACTGGTTAAAGCAGTTGTAGCATCATCATTACTAATGTACTCTACATTAGCGGCCATGGCTCGCAACACCCGCTTTACTTGATACACCGCTGTTTTTACCGCCTGCGTACTGGCTTTATTGCCCTTTACCTGCGCGGCAAGCGTTGTGTTTAAATTAGTAATAGCGGTTTGAAGCATTGCCAGCGTAGGATATGGCGTGGTAAAATGGGTATTACCCGTCATAGAAGTTAAGATGTGAGCCGCAAAAATAGCCAATTGCGATGCCGACACCAGTGTTAAGTGAAGCACTACATGAACTCTTGTCATGATTTCTAGTTGTTGTGCTTAAGCCGTTGGGGTTATGAGGCGCACAACACTTGCGCCATAAGAGCAGCTTAAACTTTTTTACATAAAGACAGTAACCTTTGTATAATTGGTATCATGCGTGTGTACTAAAATGTTTTTATTAGTACTTAAACGTAAACCGTTTTAAAAAGTTTTATTTATTTTTTTCACGTCATGCTGAACTTGTTTCAGCATCTGCAATAGATTCAGCAATAATTTCGGAGCGATCTGCTCTGATATTGCAGCAACTTGATCTGATATTGCCGTGATTTGAAACAAGATTGACGCAATCTGCTCTGTGATTGCCACCATTCGCTCTGATATTGCCGCGATTTGCTCTGTGATAGCGACTATTTGTTTTGATATTGCTGCGATTTGGTAAGAGATAGCGGCAACTTGCTCTGATATTACGGCGATTTGAAACAAGATTGCCGCTATCTGCTTTCTGATTACCGCGATTTGGTAAGAGATTGTTGTAATTTGTTCTGATATTGCTGCGATTTGCTTTTGTGTAGCAACTATTTAAATGCTTTGCTTATATTTGTTTTGAGGTTAGCAATTTTAATTACTTGCAAATGACTAAGACTACACTGCGCAGATAATTATTAATAATTTCTGAGAAGAAATAAACGATAAAATATATTAAAAAATAAACTATGAAATGCTACATAATATCTTATGACCTTCGTCATGGCGGTAATTATACAGCCTTAATCAACGCAATAAAGGGTTACGGGACTTGGGCTAGAATAACTGAATCAACTTGGGCTGTTGTAACACAACAAACAGCTATTCAAGTGGCAAATAACCTTTTAATCAGTATGGATGGCAATGACAGGCTATTTGTTATCAAATCAGGAGGAGAGGCTGCATTTAGAGGAATTATATGTGAAGAAAGTTGGTTACAAAAACATATTCCTAATAACTCTAACTATTAAATATGAAAAGTAAATTTAAAGGTTATTACAAGCCATTACCCGAGGACTTTGCTAAAATTTGGGACGATTGTATTTTCGTTTTCGATACAAATGTTCTTTATGACTTTTATCGTTATTCAGATGATACAGTAGATTTATTATTTACAATTTTTGAAAAAATAAAAGATAAAATTTGGATACCACATTGGGTTGGAATAGAGTATCATAGAGGGCTAGAGGACAGAATCAGAGAACAGGTAGGAAAGTATTCTGATGCAATAAAAGATTTAAATAGTTTCAGTGAAAAAATAAAAACACAAAGAGAACATCCATTTTTAAGTGTCGAATTACAAAAAGAAATCGAAGAATTTTACGTTAAATTTAATCAAGAGCTTACAACTCAAAAAAGCAAACTTAAAAACCTCATTATTGAAAATCCTGTAAAAGAAAGAATTGCTGATTTAATAGGTGAGAATATTGGGGATAGTTTGACAAAAGAGGAAGAGGAGCAAATAGTAAAAATTGGAGATGAAAGATTGTCAAATAACATCCCTCCAGGTTATGTTGATTACAAAGTGAAAAAGAGTAGACCTGGATTAGATAAATACGGAGACTATATAATTTGGCAACAAATTCTAAAAGAAGCCAAAGCAAAGAAGAAATCATTCATATTTGTGACATTTGATACAAAGGAAGATTGGTATAAAATTATAAAATTTAATAGAACGGATATACGTATTGGCCCTAGACCAGAGTTGGCGGAAGAATTTTTAGCAATTGATGGTTGTTCCTTATGGCTTTATCCTACACCTGAATTTATAGAATACGCAGTTAAACATTTAAATATAGAAGTTGATGCTTCAAGGTTGGTAAAAGTTAAACAAGAAACAGCTTTGCCGCTGGACAACAATACAAATTCAGAATGTGCCTCTGAAATAAAAAATGAAAACGAAAATATTGGCGACATTTCAGCAATATCAATAGGAGCAACTTCCTCAAATAGCTCTGAAGCCTCGGGTACCTGACAGGGTTAAAAACAAATTAAGAATAACTAGGAAGTCTAATTTGCAATGGATATGCTCAAAAACATTAATTAGCTGTTGTTTACTTATCAAATTGTATATTTGTCGCCCTAAACAATTGTTGAGTTGAAGATTTATTGAGTTAGAGATTTTTAATTTATCTAACATTCAATAATTCTACAAATCTACAAATCAATAAATAAACAAATGTCAACAGAAGGAAGACAAATAATTTACAGTATGGTAAATGTGAGTAAAATCCATCCGCCACAAAAACAGGTTTTAAAAGATATTTATATTTCGTTTTACTACGGCGCTAAAATTGGCGTGCTGGGTTTAAATGGGTCGGGTAAATCTACCCTGCTGCGCATTATGGCGGGCATGGATAAAGATTATTTGGGAGAGATACATCAATCGCCGGGCTACTCTATCGGTATGCTTGAGCAAGAGCCTCAGTTAGACGATAACAAAACCTGTATTGAAGTCGTACGCGAGGGTGTAAAAAAACATACCGATATACTGGCCGAATACGAAGAAGTAAACAACAAGTTTGCCGAAGAGATGACGCCCGAGGAGATGGATAAATTAATTAACCGTCAGGCTGTTTTACAAGATGAAATTGATAGACTTGATCTTTGGAATTTAGATAACCGCTTAGAGCAGGCTATGGATGCGCTTCGTTGTCCGGAAAGTAACACATCGGTTAAAGTATTATCGGGTGGAGAGCGCAGACGTATTGCTTTATGTCGTTTGCTTTTACAAGAACCTGATATTTTATTATTAGATGAGCCGACCAACCACTTGGATGCCGAAAGCGTTGATTGGTTAGAGCAGCATTTACAAAATTATAAAGGCACTATTATTGCGGTTACCCACGATAGGTATTTCTTAGATAACGTGGCCGGTTGGATATTAGAGCTTGACCGCGGCGAAGGTATTCCTTGGAAAGGGAATTACAGCAGCTGGTTAGAGCAAAAAGGGGCGCGTTTAAAACAAGAAGAAAAAACAGAAAGCAAGCGCCAAAAAACATTAGCGCGCGAGTTAGATTGGGTTCGGCAGGGAGTTAAAGGCAGAGGTGTTAAACAAAAAGCACGTTTGGCTAACTACGATAAAATGATGAATGAGGATATAAAAGAGAAAGAAGATAAATTAGAAATCTTCATTCCTAATGGTCCGCGTTTGGGTAACGAAGTTATTGAAGCCATTGATATTTCTAAAGGATTTGGCGACAGATTACTTTATGAAAACCTTACCTTTAAACTTCCACCTGCGGGTATTGTTGGCATCATTGGGCCAAATGGTGCGGGTAAAACAACGTTGTTCCGTATGATTATGGGACAAGAAACCCCAAACAGTGGCGACTTTAAAGTTGGGCCAACGGTTAAGATTGCTTATGTAGATCAAAGTCACGCATCGATAGACCCTAACAAAACGGTTTATGATGTGTTGAGTGATGGTTTAGAAAATATAATTTTGGGCGGTAAACCCATGAATGCACGCGCTTATATTTCTCGTTTCAACTTTGCAGGATCTGATCAGGGTAAAAAATGTTCGGTGCTGTCGGGTGGAGAGCGTAATCGTTTACACTTAGCTTTGGCATTGAAGGAAGAAGGTAATGTGCTTTTACTGGATGAGCCTACCAACGATTTAGATGTAAATACCTTGCGTGCCTTAGAAGAAGGTTTGAATGATTTTGCAGGCTGCGCGGTAATTATTAGTCACGATAGATGGTTTTTAGATCGTGTTTGTACGCACA
>JBDTJJ010000196.1:0-12834 GCA_039935895.1 Bacteroidia bacterium
GGTGCCGAAAAACCATCGTTTGGAAAATGTGTAAATCTGCAAATAAAATTGGCTAAAAAATAAAATGGCGCATATAATACTGCAGGACCAATTGGGTAGCGCATAACCCAAGTTTGAGTTCCTTCCCAATTAAACGCCTGATAAAATGTTTCACTTATTTTATATTTTGAAAATATCCCTGCAATAGTATGAGGGTTGTGCATTAAAACATCGTGATAGTTAAAGGTTAAAGGCAAATACATATAATAACCAAAAATATCGTAAGAAAGTATGTTGCTTGGCGGACAAGCAATAATAGTTATAGCAAAAATAAATGCCAATAAATACAACACCATTATAGAAAGCCTACTCTGTGTATTCATTGTTTTAATCTATAAAATATGGCTTAAAATTGTTAATTAGTTTTTGCAAAAAATTACCTGTGCAAAGGGTATTATGTAGCCCTGCAAATATAAATGAAATACTGTTGCTGAAACTTAATGGCAAACACATACAGTTGTGAAGTTAATAAGAGCTAACGCTGAACAATTATTTTTTTAGTTAAACTGCCTTCGTTGGTTTTTACATTAACAAAGTAAATACCTTCTTGTAAATTGCTTATATCAATACTGTTTTCTTTAGTGGTAAGTATTTCTATACCAAACATATCTATAACCTGAATTTGAATTGTTTTTTCGTTGCTTTTTATTTGTAAGTTATTTGAAGCAGGATTTGGATATAACACCAAAGATGATTCGTTTTTATTTTTTTGTACGCCAGAGTATAATGGAAAAATAATTCTCCAAATATCCCCTCCATTTTCTATTACATACAATGTATCCTTTACAAGCTCAGCATCTACAGGCAAATAAAAACCAAACATAATTTTTGTAGCCGTCATGGTATAATTATCCAATGCCGCGTTATAGATGAGTTTAAGATGTAAAAGATCTCTTACCGGGTCCACAAAAGGGCATGGACCACCCCATGGGGAAAGCGGGGTGTAACCTGTACTGTCTCCGCCAGGCATAAAACTAAGTATAAGGGCATCTCCTCTATAAGGCGTTGGCAACAAACTATCCTTATCAAACACTAATCCTAAAGGAGACCGGTGCGGAGTAAAAGAAGAAATAAATGTACCTTCATCACTAGCATTTTTTACCTTGCCGTTTATAGAATCTCTATAAAAATCAGCATCAGGCCCATAGTTTAAAACAGGATCCGTAAATATAGTACCATTTGGGATTTGTGGAAAAGTAGGGTCGTTGGCAAACCAGCCCGACTGGTAGCCCTCACTAAGATGATTAACTAAAACATCGTTATTTACATTATAAGGCGAGTGTATTAATGGATTATAATCATTCCCCATTCGCCAGGGATAACCATAATTCTTGCCATATCTTAACCAATTTAATTCTTCAGGATCATCTCGCTCACCCGAATTATCGATAGCAAAAAGATTGTTATTGCCATCCCAACCCATATCATACGCATTGCGTGTTCCATAAGCAAATACAAAACCACTATTATCTATTAGAGTAGAATCATTTGGTAATAGCACTCCTGTGGTATCAATTGGGAATTTATAAATACGTGTAGTAGCAGGCACCTCTCTACAGTTAGGCCATGCACCGCCATTGGTTCTTATTTCACCTAAGTGCGTGCGGGCACCACTAGATACATATATATGTTGTTTGGCGGGGTCAATATTTACTCCCGCAAAGCCGTGATCTCCATTAATATCGGCAGTTGGGTAAGGCGCAGTAGTAGCTATATTAACCCATGTACGTAAATTGTTAGAATGTAATGTGCCTTTTACAACCATACCAATACCTGTTGTAGTAGACCATTGGTTACCGCACAAAAACATAATACTATCTTTAAAGCAAAGACCCTGTAAGGTTGTTATACCATGCTGGGCTGACGTGTACCGCAACGAATCTGTTGATGAGCCAGATGTAGGTATAAATACCTCATATATATTACCGCCCGAAGTAGCATAAAATAGATGGCCACTAATAGGGTCTTTAGCTATTTTGGTTGCGTTAGGTTTTGTCTTTAAAATAGAATCTACCACAATGCCCGGCACCAATGAATATACGCGCTGGGCAAAAACAGTATTTGTAAAATTAAAGGCAATAATAAGTAGTACTAATTTTTTCATTTAGTGTTGTATGATTTTTTTACTAGTTTTTATTCTAAAGTATCAAGGTGATATATAAAGATAATTTATTTATTTTTCATTTCCTCATTCGTCATCCACTGCGCGTCCATATTGATGCAGCTATCTACCGATATGTGTTTTTCTTTTGCTTTTTGAGTAATATCATTTAGCCATTTTTTATTTTTCTTAATGACATATTTAAAATATTCTATTCTTTTTAAAACATCTTCTACTATCTGAGGTGGCGGGTCGTTTTTGTGATTTTCCTTATAAAGGTATTCTGCGTTTAACTGCGTACAAGAATCTATACTGATTGATATTTCTATTGCTTGCTTTTTAATTTGGTTATACCAGTCTTCATTATTTTTAATTGCTGATTTTATTTGATTTATTTCCGCACTCCTTTTGCGAATTTGTTTCATTATCCTATACGCTTCTGGCCCGTTTTTATACATTGTATAAACCTCATCAATAAAGCCCCAACCTAATTCCTTTAAAGATGCTTCGCTTGCCATAATAAAAACAAAATTATTTTTCTCTACAGATTCTTTTAAATCAAAGTCAGCAGGATTGTACGTTTTTCCATCGGGGTCGTAATTAAATAGTTGTTTATTGTAATACCAAAATTCAGACTTCGAAAAAGAATTTTTAGGCAAATCTAAAAAGTGAATACCCATCCAATAACTATCAGACACCGTTAAAACTCTTGGTTTATAGTAACCTGTTGTATCCCATTTTACAATAGGATAAGCCATCGTAAAATGAGGTAAATCAAAAAGCAGGTTCATTCCATTATATATATCTGCATCCGGATGTATAAGGGTATTACTCATCTTTACGTTACTATAATCAAACTTCGATAATTTTTTAGTAGACAATCTTTCCATATAATGAGATAGCGTATCAAAGGCCATATACATACCGTAGGCGCTCCAATGGGTGCCGGTTTTAGGATATAAAGGATATTTAGCTGTTGGCTTTAAATTTAAAAATAAAGCATTAAAATCATAAAAGTTTACACCTGTGTTTTTGGCTGCTTCAATATGTTTAAGATAATTAGTTTTTGTAGAAGCAACATCGTAAGGTGTCGGTATGTATTCAGGATAAAAAGTAGCTTTACCTGATGCAAACAACAAAGCAAAATGTATTCCCTTTTTGGCTAAGGTATCTTGTATAAATTTCAATTTTATAAATCTGTTCTTAATTTCTTCATCCCCCACGTAATCTAAACCGGCGTGTGTAACAAGGTATTTTAATTCATATAGAAATCCTTCCTTCCCAATTACTACATCTTTAGCGTTGGCTTTTTTAAATAACCAATAACTTAATTGATTATTTAAACATATAAAAAAGTAATGAAACCCTAAATTATCATTCAGATACTTTTCTTTTGTTTGAGCATAATTTCCATTAAACCAATCTTCTTTAGTAAATTTAATATCACTAGCAAACACAGCATCTCCAGATAGTGTACGATTTATATAAAAACCATAATGTTTTTGTAGCGCAGGGAAAAGCATAACTGCTATAACTGCAAAAATTAAAACGAAGCTCACTATGTTGCTTTTACTTTTCATTTAAAATCTAAAATAAATGAAGGGGTTAAACGTAGATGCAGTGATTAGTGCTATGCATATAATTAATAAGATGATGGAGATAATTGTATAAATAAAGCTTTCCTTCATCGAAACGATATTAAAATAAACATGCTGTTGAATTTTCTCTAAAGGCTTAAAGGCAATGAAAAAAGAAAAGAAAAAGCTTAAGAGTAAAAACGTATAAAGTTGAGAATGATTAAAATCAATAACAGTTTGCGGCCGACTAAAACAAAACATGGCTTTAATAAAGTGAAAAGCTTTGCCAATAGAATCTTCTCTAAAAAACACCCAGCCAAAATTTACAATGATAAATGTTATTAGCAAAGACGGCCATTTGCCAATAGTTTGCAAAAATTTACCATACCCCGTACGTTCTAAAATTAAAAACGTACCATGATAAACACCCCAAGCAATAAAAGTCCAAGCAGCACCGTGCCAAAAGCCCGAAAGCACAAATACAATCCATAAATTAAAATACAAACGCAGCTTGCTATTAACGCGGTTTCCACCAAGTGGTATATATAAATAATTACGCATCCATGTGCCAAGTGTTATGTGCCAACGCCTCCAAAAATCTGTAATACTTTGTGAAGTGTATGGGTTATTAAAATTTTCAGGAAACTGAAATCCCATCATTTGCCCTAATCCAATAGCCATATCAGAGTAGCCCGAAAAATCAAAATATATCTGCATGGTATAGGATAATGCACCCAACCAAGCAATGCCACCACTCAATGTATTTACATCGCTGTTATAAACCAAATCGGCATAAGCACCCAAGGTATTAGCAATAATAACTTTTTTAGCTAAGCCAATAATAAACCGGTGGAAACCCTTTAAAGCAAAGTTGTAGGTAAACGTTTTAAAAACGATCGGTTATTTGATCGGCAATTTGCTGGTATCGTATAATAGGACCTGCAATAAGTTTTGGAAATAAAATAATGTACAATTGGTAATTCAAAAAGTTAGTTAAGGGTTTATGCTCTTTACGATATACATCTATTACATAAGTCAAACTTTCGAAAGTATAGAACGAAATACCAATAGGCAATACAACATTTAAAAAAGATAATGGTTTTATGCCTGCCAACAAAAATGCGCCATTAATGTTATCAATAAAAAAATTGCAATACTTAAAATAAAACAGCAAACCAACATTCATACAGACAGATATAACCATCAGCAATTTTCTTTTGGTTTGGTTAGCACTGCTATCCATTAGTTTAACCAAAAAGAAATCTAATAAGGTAGTGCCTAGTATTACAAAAATAAATTTGGGTGCGCCCCAGCTATAAAAAGCAATACTCGCAATAAGTATAAGGTAATTTTTAAATCTGTTTGGGCATATATAATACGCCAAAAAAAACAATGGGAAAAAATATAAAAGAAATACAATGCTGCTAAAAACCATTTAAAAAATCATCAAAATGTAAAAATATGTCTTTTTTAGATAAAAGTTGTCACTTGATAATTGAGTTTAATTTAAACTTTTCGTTAACCCCAATTACGTTTGCATTGGCAAAAATTTGATTTGTTTTTTTATCAAGGCTGAGATACTTGCCGTTACAGGCTTTAAAGGCTACATAATTATCAGGAAGATTTATTATGGTAAATATTTCCCAATTGCTGATGCTTAATCTAGTGTTTGTAATTTCTGTTTTGGTATTAATTTCGGCAGATAAAACTTTTTGTTTATATGATTGTATGGCAACTTGATTGTTTTTTAAATTTAATATATAAAAGGTTTCCCAACTGCTGGCATCATCTCGGTTAGCCAATATGACGCCCTCACTTTCATCGCCCGCACAAAGAAATTTATTGTTAGCGGCTTTTAGTTGAATTGATTTTTTAGTATTTAAAATCTGATCAACTTCTAATCCAATTTCATCATCAACCAATGTGTTTTTTATTTTCGCTTGTTGTGTTAAACTATCTACCCAGGTAGTTTTACTTTTAATGATACTACTTAAACTATTTGTAAGTTCTGTTTTAATTTTGCCACCCTTAAAATAAAAATCAGTTACTCCATAAGGAAATGTAGGCAAGGTGCTGATGTTACTAAATAATATTACATAATCTGCGCTTTCTAATTCTTTCATTAAAGTTTGGGTTTTTTCTAATGGCACAGGTTTTCCATCTCCCATAGAGTAAGAGGTTGTAGCAAAATAAAACCAAAATTTAGAATCTTCTGAAAAAACCTTGCCAAGCATTTTTTGATTTTTTAATTGCCAAAAATAGCTATCGGCAATAACAATTACTTTTGGACGATAATTTTTTGCCCTAGAAGAAATGATTTTAAATTTAGGGTAAGCATATTGTGATTGCCCTACACTAAAAAATAAATTAAGCGAGTTTTCAAAATCATTATCAGAATCGCGGGCTTTGCTATCTATTTCTATACCCGTTTTTTTATAAGTTGGAATTGGTTTTACTGTGTGTTTTTCAATATAATGCACTAAAGAATCTTGAGCAAATGCAGCACCATACATCGACCAATGGAAACCCGTTTTAGTAAACAAATCATACTTACAAGTATCTCTAAGTTTTTTAAAGTAAGGGCAAAAATCAATTACCTCAATACCAGCTTTCTTATATCCTTCTATAAAATTGGTATAATTAGTTGGTTTTTTTTGTTTGCCTTTGTAACGATAAGGTAAAAAATCGGGCATAATAGTTTCTTTTGATGGCGCAATAACCACTAGTAACTGTCCGCCATGCTTTTCTATCCCTTCTTTTAAGAATTTAATTTTATCAATAGTCGAATCTATTTTTTCTTTTTTAAGGTGATTAATTCCCAATGTGCTTTCAACAGAACCCAAACTAAAAATAAATCCATCCTTACCTTCAATATTATCTGCCACACTTAAATCTCCAAATAAAACATTATTTATGCTGTTTCGTAATTTTACAAATAAACCTCTAAAACCAAAATTAGAGTTTTCATAATCTTCCCATTTTTTTTGAAATGCCAAGCTTTTTATTTCTTGTAAATTGAATGTCGGTTTTTCGGGTTTTGTAAATGCACCCGTTAATTCAACTTTTTTAAATTGTTTTGTAAACTCCTGAAACATAGGAAACCATAGGAGTAAAAAAAGAAAAACAAACAGTATGGTTTTTAACGCTTTCATCAATTAAAATTTAAAATAGATAAAAGGATTAAAATCACTTGAAGTAATTTCTCCAATACAAAGTACCATACAAACAACAATAACTAACACACTAATAATAGTACGTGTAAAACTTACATTTGTTACAGGGTTTAAAGCTTCTGCTTTATTTAATTTACTAAATATAGGTATAAACGAAAACAGAGCAGCAACAACCAAAATACATAGTAGGTGTTGTGTAAAAAAAGATTCTTGGCAGGAAAACGAAAACATTTTTTTGAAAAAGCTAAATGCTTGCTTAACATCTTTGGCTCGAAATAAAACCCAGCCAAACACAACAATAAAAAAAGTAAAAATTACTCGTAGAACAACGCCAATTTTTGAAGTTATTTTAAGAAGAAATAATCGTTCTATGGCAAGAAAAAAGCCGTGGTATGCACCCCATAAAATAAAAGTCCACTCAGCCCCATGCCATAAGCCTGAAATTAAAAACACTACCCATAAATTAAAATATAAACGTGCATCAGATACTTTGTTGCCACCAAGTGGTATGTATAAATAATCGCGCATCCAACGGCTAAGAGATATGTGCCACCTGCGCCAAAAATCGGTAATGCTTTGCGCTATATATGGATAATTAAAGTTTTCGGGAAAACGAAAACCCATCATGCGCGCAAGACCAATAGCCATGTCTGAATAACCCGAAAAATCAAAATAAATTTGAAAGGTGTAGGTTATGGCTCCCATCCATGAAAGCACAAAACTTAATTCGTTTTCGGGTAAAGCAAAAATGCGGTCGGCTTCTTTTCCTAATACATTAGCAATTAAAACTTTCTTGGCCAAGCCAATGGCAAATCGTAAAAACCCAATGAGGATTTCATCAACATTAAATTTTTTATCTCTGCCTTCTATTTGATCTGATATTTCATTATATCTAATAATCGGACCAGCAATTAATTGTGGAAACAGAAGTATGTATAAAGCATAATCGGATAATTTTTTCATAGGTGGTTTTACTTCGCGATAAACATCTATGATAAAACTTAATTGGTGAAATGTAAAAAATGAAATGCCAATGGGTAATGCAATGCGTAAAACCTTTAATGATTGCATACCAAAGGATTGCAAAAGAGCATTTGTATTATCTACAAAAAAGTTAGCATACTTAAAGTATAATAAGAGAGATAAATTAACAATGATAGAAATAACCAATAAGTATTTTTTTTGACTTCCTGGCTTTAATTTAATTAGTAGGTGCGCAGCATAAAAATTAAAAACTATAGTGCCAAGTAAAATAAAAATAAATTGGGGCGCGCCCCACGCGTAAAATAGTACGCTAGCTAATACAATAAAATAATTTTTTAGAAAAGAAGGAAGTAAAAAATATACTGTAAAAAAAACAGGTAAAAAATAAAGTAAAAAAAATGTGCTACTAAAAAGCATAAATTATTTTGTGTTATTAATTTCTACACTTCCCCTTCATAGCTTCTTCGTAATTAGGATGTATTAAATCCTCTTGCTGCTGTTGCCAATCTTCTGTGCCAAAATTAAATTTACCAAAAGCTAGCCAATACGTTTCTTTACTCATAGAGTCGAAATGAATAATAGCCGGTCCAAACTGAATGGTTTGAAGTTGGTTGACAAACAAAAACAAACAAAGACATAAAACAATGACACTCCTTGTTATAACAGAAAAAATCTGTCGTTTAAATTCAAAAGAAAATACGTGCTCATAAAAAGCAGCCATAGGTATTGCCAACAGCGCGTAGCATTGTATTAAGGCGCGCATACCAAAACTACCTCCGTACCACCAACACCACCAACAAGATAAGATGTAAATATTTAAACACATGTAAATAATTATTGGCCATTTAAAATCTTTAGCTTTATCTTTCAGCATAAATAAACCAGCTATGGCAAAAAGCATAACAGGTGTGTATATAAACCAACCTTTTCTGTAGCTGAATAATAAATTCATTATTTGAGGGTCGGTCCAAAAGAAGGTTTCTTCTCCGTAAGAGAAAAAGAAAAAATGATCTGTTTTCATTTTCCAGAAAATTAATTGCGGTAGCCATAATATAAAAAACCCAAGTAATAATAAAGGAATGTTTTTGTATGAAAAAAGCACCAGCTTAAATTTATCTTTTAATCCACTAAAAGAACGCACGCCATATCCTATAAAAATAATGGCAATTAAAATTTCGGTAGGTCTAACTAACGAAGCCAAGCCAAGCGTCATCCCAATCCATAAAAAATAAATGCTTTTTTGTTTTTCGTGCCACTTTATGGTAAGCCAAATAAACAAACTGATTAGAAAAAAGCCGTATGCGTGAGACATTTCTCCGTCTCGCATGGTGTAATTAAATAAGTTGGTAACAAAAAAAAGAGTGGCTAATGTAAGGGCTGTTGAGCCATCTGAAAAAAAACGCCGCAAAACAAAAGCTAAAATAATTAATCCGAGGAAGCAATAAAAAAACGAACCATAGTGTACGCATACTTTAAAAGGCTCTGAGTAACCATCTAAAGGGCTATGTGTATTATAGGCTATTTTATAACCTAACGCAAAAAACGGACTATACATAAGTGCCATACCGTAAGTCATTTTTGGAACCCGATGTCCGTTTTTAGCGGTTGCTAACCAATAATAATTTGGGAATTTAAAATCTAAATCGTGATGAACGAATGTAGCCGGTAAATAAGAATAATATTGATCTACGTCATATTGAAACGGAGTATCATTGGTATTGTGCAAGGGTTTCCAATAATCTTTAAAAAAAAGCATGTACACTAAAATAAAAAGCAGTGTGTAGATGGTTATGTATTTTGACTTTATTTGGTTCATTAGTTAAATTAAAATAATTTTTATACGTCTATTAATTCCTAGCCAATGCTTTTTTTCAATTACTAAATCAACATCCAAATAATAAATACGACCGCGGCGCAATTGCGTGCAATCAATGCAGAGTCCGGTAATTAATGAATCGTTTGGCATAACATCCATTTCTAGTTGACTTTTTTTTCCTTCATTAAAAATCTGATTATTATTTTTATCGTAAACCCGATAACTTAAATTTAATTGTTTTTCGGGTGTATGGATTGATGCGATTTTAAAATCGTTATGATTTATAATTCTAACTGGCACATTTCTAAAATTATTTTTTAATAAATAAATGGTTTCGGTATCCGCCGTAATTTCTATGTTTTTATTAGATAATAAGTCATCTTTAAACGTACTATCTTGTTTAGAGTTAAGGCACACATAACTAGATGGTGCGAGGTTATAATACGTTTTATTTTTAAACGGCGGGCGAAACCAACGCGGGGAAAAAAAAGTATTATAGAATCCTGTTTTGTTTTCGGGCGTTGTTAAAGATGTGATAAGCGTATCTACATCCGTATCAAAAAACGTTTTAGATTGTTGCGGGTTTTGTATAGAAGATACTATTAAACTTTGAAACGATAAATTCCATGCGCCCCAAACAGAGTTCCAATCTACATTGCCCGGAGAGACAATACCTTTTGGTGTTTGCATGTTGGTTGTAACACGTTTAAAATAATTTATCTGATCGGTCATTAAAGAGCCACTTCTAATAATACCAGCCAAAGAACAGATCATTAGCACGACATAAATCAACACAAATTTTTTGCTTGAAATAAAATTGATAGCGTACAAACAAAATGGAAATGAAAAGTAGAAACCAAACAACCCATAATAATTCATAAGTACAATGGGAGCATCATGATTTAAATTATACGCCATTATAATTAACCATGTGCCAATGGTAAATGCAAACAAGGTTACTACTTGTAAATATTCTTTTTTAATGAATAGAAAAATAAAGCAGCCTAACCCTAATAATTCTAAAGGAAGATAATTCATTAAAAATTCATTCTTAAAATAGACATAACTTGCTGCTGCGTTAGGGTTTTTTAAAAACAGAATAAGCTCTTTTAAACCAATCATTTTACTGGCCAAATACTCGGTAGTTAAAAACGTTTTAGACAACACAAAAATAATAGTCCAAAGTGCGCCCGAAAATATAAGTATAGGTAAGTTTTTTTTGAACTCTTTGGTGTAAGCCACATAATACGCCAAAATAAAAAACGCTGGTATTATACTAATAATGTGTATAAACATGCTCCAAGTAATTATTAATGCGGCAACTAAAAAATAAAGAAAACTGTTTTTTCTGTTTTCATAATTAAAAATATGCGCAGCAAATAAAAATAAGGGCGCTGTTATAGAATGTATTTCTGATACTGGATAATAAAACTTGTACATGTAAGATAAAACCGTAGCCAGCACTAAACCCAAAGCTAATTTTGGATTTTTATAGCCGTATAAAATGACCAGACAAATAATATAATTGCATAAAGCAAACGATACCGAATAAGAAATTAAAAACGTTTTTAAAGAACAACCTGCTTTAACCAACAACAAAGGAATTAACTGTGTGTGTTCTACACCGTATCTAAAATTATCTATGCAAAACCATTTTGTTTCCGATATTCTGAATGAATAAAACGCACCATCAAAAGGCATCATTCGTTCTAAATAATAATAACCTGCCATTAGCATTATTATAAACGAGAAAAAATGTATGAGTATTTCGCTTGAGGAAAGTTTTAGTTTCATATAAAATTAATCTTTTTTTATTCCCGCTAAAGCATCTAATACAGATGCGATTAAAGATAGCACCAAACTAAAAAACAAAGCGGTAAAAAAACCACTAACATGAAAACCGCTTACTAAATGCTCGGCAATAATTATTATTAAAGCATTTATCACTAAATAAAACAAACCCAAAGTCAGTATGGTTACTGGTATAGTAAGAAAAACTAAAATAGGCTTTAATACAGCATTTAAAAATGCCAAAACCACAGCAATCATAAAAGCGGTAAAAAAACTGTTGCCATCAATACTTACACCAGGCAACAACCAAGCTGTAATTAAAACAGCTATGGTAGATAAAATTAGCTTTACAATAAAGTTCATACTTGTATTTTGCCATAAAATTAGAAATTTAGTTTAATGATTAGACTTCTATTTTTTGTGTTTTTAGTTTCTGTAAATTCTTGGGCACAACAAGCGCAAATGAATGTGGCTATGATTAAAGCATTACACAATAATCCTTCAAAAAATTATGCCGTTTTAGTTAAAGGAAATGTTAACACCGTTAAAGAATTTACATCTTCTCATAACGGTTTATTCAAATACAATGCAGGTGCCATAAGCTCTGTAATCCTTTCCGGACAAGCCATTCAAGCTTTAGCAAAAAATCCTCAAATAAAACAAATAGAATATTATGTTAATCATTTGCGCACACTGGATGATACTTCTAACATAAAAAACAATGTGCTTAAAATTCATAACGGAGTTTCTCCTCTACCGCAAGCTTACGATGGTAAAGGCGTTATTTTTGGATTGATTGATACTGGTATGGATTTTACACATCCCGATTTTAAAGATAGTACAGGTAAAAGTCGCATAAAATGGTTTTGGGAACAAGGTGCAGGATATACCGGCGGCGATATTCCTCAGCCATTTAATTACGGACAAGAGTGGAATAATCAGCAATTAGATAATGGTTTATCTACCTTTATAGATTATGGTTCTTACGGACACGGAACAAGGGTTGCCGGTGTAGCTGTAGGCAATGGTAAAGCCAATATTTCCTATAAAGGAACTGCACCAAAGGCTGAAATTATGTGTGTGGCTGTTGATTTTAATAGTAACGGTCCGGTTATTTTAGATGCTGTAAATTATTTGGTTGATAAGGCAAACACAGCTAATCAACCCCTTGTTATAAATTTAAGTTTAGGAGATTATTATGGTTCGCACGATGGGCAAGATTTACAAGCCATAGCCATTGATAATTTAACAGCCAACATACCCGGTCGATGTGTGGTAGCAGCGGCGGGCAACGCAGGCAATATACCATTTCACTTAAAATACAATGTTACTGCCGATACCAATTTTACTTTT
>JBDTJJ010000197.1:0-7604 GCA_039935895.1 Bacteroidia bacterium
TAAACAACCTGCTAAAGGTATATCCTGCGGTTATGTTTCCAAAAGCCCAGCCGGCTACAAAAAAAATTCCTGCCAGTAAAAATAACGAAAGATATAGCATGCTTAACCATATTGTGGTTTTTTTTTCGTGGAAAATAAAAAGTAAAAACTGCTTTTGTGTAAACCAATATACAAAAGCAAAAAACGGTGTAATAAACCATTTGGCAATATAAATAGTGTTATATGAAAAGAGTGCAATAAATGGTTCGAGCGCATAACCCAAGTGATCTGTACTACTAAAATACTTATTGTATAAAACAGCGTTGATGGTAAAGAATAAATTCTCTCTTAGAAAGCCTAAAAAAATTAGTACTATGATAAACAGAGCTATTTTAATTTTTCTGTTCATTTATTTTTATTTCTTTTAACGAAGTATTTACCCACCACATCCACAAACAAAAAATAATGCCATACACTAAAATGGTAAATGTGTAGGTATGATTAAAGATAAGGTATTGCGGGGCATAGTAATTTATCATGACCAAAGCAATAACACGAAGTACGTTTGTAAAATGTATAATAACAATGCCTAAAGGAATAAACCAAAGTTTCTTTTTTGTGCTGCCCGGAAAAGCAATAACAAATAAAGCAAAAAACATAAATAAGGTAAGCGCGTTACATGGCGTGCCAATCCAAACAGGGTGTGCACCATCCACACCTATTAGCTGTATATTGCCATCCTCTATACTTTGATAAACAGTAAAACCCAATAATTTTAATAAAAAAGCAGCGTTGGCAATGATTAGGCTGATTAATTTTTCATCTACTAAAGTGTGCGGTTTTACAACAAACTCATCCAGCAGCCACCACACTAAATAAAGTGCCGCAGCAAAGACAAAAAAACGGGTTATTTTATTTTTAAAAGTTATAACAGCCATATTTTAATCTTCATCTTTTTGTCCGGTTAACTGTTTTATTTTTTTCACAAAAATATCTTTTTTAATCGGTGTGGTTGTATTAAACTGGTATGAAGGGCCTTTATCAACTTTTTGTTTTTTATCTTTTACTTCTTTAACAGCGGCGTTAAATGCCTGGTTACTTGACACTACACTCATTACACCTTTAAAATAGTTGAAGTAGTACCAATTGCTTTCGTCTAATTGAAGATAAATATCTAAAACATCGCCGGCCTTTTGTTTTTTAATTTGAACGATGCCTGATACATATCGATAGATTTCACTTTTAAACAAATTACACACGCCAATTTTTCCATTAGAGATAAACGATTTTGTTTTTTTATTGTACGTCATTTGTACATCACCTAAAAACATTGATTTTTCTAACTCATCAGGGAATTTTTTATAATTACCATATAAGTTTAATTCAGACAAAGCTTTATCACCACGTTCTTTCCCTAAAATTTCGGCTAAACCTTTTTCAAAAGTTTTTCTACTAAAATCAAATGGGTCGAGCTGCGTACTATATGCTTCAAAATCGGCAGCCATTTTTTTCATAGCTCCTTTATCAAAGAAAAACTCTAAAGCCATTACTAAATCAAATTGCGCGCTATCATTAATGGTATTGTGTGTTGCATTGCCTGCAGCAGTAACTTTTACTTGCCCAAAATCGGCACCAATATCTAATTTCCCTTCGCCATAAACCAAGCAGTTGGTTGTACCTAAGCTGAGGTAATTTCCAGGTAAAGAAGGCTCAATCAATTTTTCTTTAGAAGAGATTCGATATTCTTTTTTCTCTCTGTCAAAACCTAAATAACCATCGGCAATTAATATATCTTTATCTGTTTTGCTAACGGTACGGGGAGATAAAAACGCTGAGTAAACCATGTTGGTATCGGGCGAATAAATAATGCCCGAACCCACAAAATTTCCGTTTACATCTTTTGGCTCTTTAGGAATTGGAATTAAAATTTCTTTCGGGTTTATTTCTCCTTCAAATTTTAAGTACGATTTGCCTAAGCGACAAGTATGTAGAATTCTTGTTCCGCCATCGTAATATAAAAACTGATTAGTAGCTTTTAAGTAAACCTTACCTGCGTAGCTAAAGAAATCGTTAAACTTAAAATTATCTTTTTCAGGTATCTCCCCTTCTGAAATAGTTTGTCCGGATGTATCAGGCTGAATTTTTGCAAAATGTATATTATAAGGCTTGTCATTTTCATCAAAATATTTGTAATCTCCTTGGGCAATATATTGTTTACGTCCGTTAACAAAGGCGGTAACATTACGTATAGTATGGTATTTTGTAACCGAGTTAGCAATAATTACAGCGTTTTTTAATGTATCCATAACAGCATTTTTGCGGATGACTACCTTACCGCTATCCGGAAAAATTTTCATATCAGCTACGTTTATAAAAGGAACGTTAATACAATTTATAATATATTTTCTTAGGTTGTATTTTGCTGCCGGAGCATAAAAACGAAGCGAATCTTGTTGTGGATGAACAGATATAAACTCTGGCGCATCTAACTGCAAATCACTATCTAGGTTAGCATCAATTTTCTTTTGTTCATCACCAAGCTGAATGGTTTCACTATCCATAAACCATTTAAACCTATCCATGTGACTTATGTAATTGTTTTTTGGAAAACTTACAACAGAGCCACTTCCGTTACTAATAAAAGTACCCGTACGTTTTTCAAAATCAATGGTTGCATTTACGTTGTTGGTGGCAAAAGTAAAGCCTTCTTCATCAAATGCTTTTAAGTGAAAGTCGGCGGTATCAGAAAAAAACTTTTTTTCTTTAAATAAAATTCTGGTAGAAATTAAATCGGCTCGCTGAAAATCAACTTTCCCTTTGCCATATAATTCGGTTGGCGATAAATCATATCTACCTCTAAACTCTGCTTGTTTATTGTATGTGGAAAATGGTGTATCGGTATCATAGGCATTCATCAAATCATTATATGGCATCCAATGTATGTAAATTTTATCGCCGTGAGATTGCGGAAATTCATCAGGGTTTTCGGTTTCTTTTACATCAAAAGTTTTAGCAATACCGTTTAAAGAATCGGGCAAGAAAATAAAATCTTCGCCTTTGCTTACCGATGAACTAAAAGAAATATCTCCGCCACCACGTAGTCCTTTGTTGCTTAAACGAATTTCATTTTCAAATTTGCCTTTGCCACCATAAACTTGGTAACCACCAGGAGGTGTTTTACGAATAAAGCCAAGCGAATAATCTTTTTGCAACGAAAGGGTATCTCTAAACACAGGGAAAATACCCGAAGATGTAAACTCGCCCTGGAATTTTAAAGCTGCATTATTAAAGTTATCCAAACTATCAATAGTGAAAGGATCTAACTTAAAATAAAATTTATCTCTGTTATAAACACCACGTTGTATGGTGCGTTTTTCATAAAAAGCATAAGAATCTTTAAAGCTTTTAAAAATAGGGAACTGCGGAATTTCTATTCTACCCGAGTGATTTTTTGGGTTATCAACCGCCAACTCGCCCGAAATATTTTCTACAACAGTTTGTACGCGTTTAAAAGGGATGCTTCCATCAGGCTCTGGAACTAGCGCTGTTACGTAAATTCGCAAGGAGTCAACTTGTTTTAAGTTTACTTTGTTTAAGTTATAATCGTAAGAAAATTCTTTGCCATGATATTCTAACTTACCAGATGCTACTACACCGTTAAAGGTAAAATCGCGCCCTTTTTTTACAATAATTTCTTGTTTAGAAGGGAACACAAATACTTTTTGCGAATCGCTTAACAAAATTTGTTTTACACCATGTATGCGCATATCAAAATTATTGTTTAATAAATTGATAGATGCGTTAGCTTGTCCGGGTGCGGTTGAATGAAAAGTTATCACATCCGAATCCATTAATTTTTTACTGGCTTTGATGTAATTAAATAATTTTTCTTTTACAATTAGTACATCTGTTTCTGGGTTGTAATTTATTAAACCAAAGCCTGCAATTTTAATTAGTATAGGGCGAAGATCTACCGCCAACCATTTCATATACTTAGCTAAGTCAACAGCGGTAAATGTTCTTGTTTTATTTTGCTCGCAGTATTGATTAATTTTTACAAGTGGGTTGACTTCAGAGCCCTCATCACGAAGTTTATTAAACCTTTCTGAAGTAAAAAAATCTTGCGATTCAAAATACGCTTGTCCTTGTAAATTAGCAGCCAAAAAACCTAAATCTATTTTAGGCGAATCTATTTTCCAAGTCAACTCTTCAAAATACATATCTAATTTATGAAACGTATTTGAAAAAGGCGATTTTTTAATTCCTTCCTCGGTACGTATTAAAGACACCTTTCGTTGATCGGCCAAGTATTTAAAATCGCAAGCGGGATGCGTGATAGAATCTTTATCCAAATAAAATTTTATCTCCGCATTATTGGAGGTAATTTTATCGGCCGACATGGTAAAGTTGCGTGCCGATACTTCTAAAAAGCGTTGGTTGTTGCGTTTAAAAACAACCCTTGCCGGATTATTTGCATCGCCACTACCCACAAACTGCGCACCACGCATAGAAAAACCACCATCATACAATACATCTTTAATTACGCTTTTAATTTCTAAGCGTTTGGTGTAAGTATCAAAACGAGGATAAGTTGCCTTCCCGTTTTCACTAATAATTTTATCGCTTAATCTTCCTAATTGTGGTTTATCAAAATATTGTGCGTCATGAAAAACAGCAGAATCGCTTGTGTATCCACCTAATTTACAATCTATATTATACTTTTTTATATCGGCGTAAACTTCACCGTCAAGTCCGGTACGTTTCCAACTAACAATACCACCCTTGCCATAAAAATGCCCTGATGTTGGGTAGTAATTTCCGCTGGTGTTTTCAATGCTGATAGAATCATCTCGTTGGTTACTACACATTAATGTAGTGTTGGTAAAAACTAATTTTGGCAAGCTATCATAATCAAATTTATAATTATTGCTGTTTGTGTACCATTGCACGCCAGCGGTTTTGTAAAACATACCGTTTTCAAAAATGTTATCACTCATTTCTAAAAAATCATTAAACGGTTTTGGGTTTTTATTTTTAGTAATGATTTTATCTAATAAGGTTTGCCACGCATCAAAATTGGCTGCTGGCTGACCCGAATTAATAAAGTTGGCCACCCCAATTAAATAATTTTGGAAGTATGGATAAGGCTTTAATTTTTTATCTAACATTTTGTTAGAAGTTGTGTAAACATAATTTTTATAGAAATTATTGTATGCCGCTGTTTTCCAAAACTTACCCAAGTTTTCTATAAAGGCAGTTGCATCTTCTTTATTGGCAGAATTGGTTTGAAAATAGCTATCAAGTTCTTTTATAAATTTAATGGAATCGGGTGTAAAAGATGTAATTTTTTGTGCGAAAGCGTTTAATGAAAAAAGAGATATTATGGCAATACAAATAATACGTTTCATTATAAAAGAAGATTAATTTTTTATTGGCCTAAATTAACATCAATTTGCTTGGTATTAGCTGCTTAAATCTTAATGTTTTAAAAAAGCTATAAACAAAAAAGCCCAACTCGATAAAGAATTGGGCTTTTTTTATGTTATATATGAATTAAGAATTTAGAATAATATGCCAATATTTACTTGCACCCCATTTGTGTTTAATTTTTGTGCAGCATACACAAAAGCACTATTTCCATTAATAGTTGTGTAACCTGTTGTGTTATAAACAGAGTGTGCTTTTACTGTTGATATAAAAGAGTTTACATAATTTACACTTAAAAATAACGATGTTGTACCTGCTAAACGATACTCTGTCCCTAAACCTAAGTTTAAACCAACTCGCACCGGAATACAATCTTTATATATGCTTAAGGCTTTATAAGTAGTATTGCTAATTCCATCTGTTGTATTATCAGTAGCTGTAGCGCTTGCCAATACACCAACATTAGCACCAAAATCTGCAAAGTATTTAAACCCACTAATTTCTTTGGTTTTCATTTTTAGTATTAAAGGAATGGTTACATAAGTTGTGTGTATTTGGCGGGTCAATAAATCGTGTCCCGTATAATCTCCTTTTACGTATCCTGCACTATAATCAGAAGGACTGGTACCTTTTATTTCAACTAAGGCAGGTGTTTTATCTAAAATATAACCCGTTGAGTAATTATTCGGTCCAAAACCTAAATTGTATGCGTAATTTATTTTTCCGCCATCAAAGTCGCCACCAACACCAGTTTGAAACGATACTACCTCCGTAATTTTAAATTCTAAATTTAAACCAAAGCCCATCCCAAAAATGGCATTGCCTTTTGAGTAATTATTGTTGGTTGACATACCATACCAAGTGGGCGTTCCGCGCACAAAAACACCAAAACGAACGCTTTTGCTTTCTGGCGCTGCATCTTGAGCAAAAATAGCTGTTGTTGCAAAACTAATTGCAATAAATGTATAAAGTAATTTTTTCATGCTAAATTTTTTATGAATTTTGTAACGCAAAGATATAATATTAATTAATGAAAAAAACCAGTTTGTTTAAGGCTTTAACGATTACTTTTTTAGTGCTCGCTTTTACTTCGTGTAATACCAATAAATTAAAAAATGTAGATGTATCTAAAGTGCAAATGCCTGATGTAAAACTTTTGCGTTTAGATAAAGATGTGTTTACAATAGATCCAAATGCATTTGAAACAGCTACGCAAAAAATGAGCTTAAAGTATGGTTCTTTTTACAACGATTTTATTTTTAATGTCATTAATCACGGCGAAGAAAAAGATTCGGTTTACAAAGCATTGAAAAACTTTGTGAGTGATGCGATGATAAAAGATGTGTATAATCAAGCACAAAAAACCTTTACAGATAAAGAGATAAACACCTTAGGAAACCAATTAACGGATGGCTTTAAACATTTAAAATATCATTTACCGCAAACTGTTTTACCAAGGCAATATGTTTGTTTTATTTCGGGGTGGAATTATAACATCACCACCATTGATAGCACGCTTGGCATTAGTTTAGATATGTATTTGGGCGAAAAAAATAAGTATTACCAAATGCTTCAATTTCCAAAATACAAAACACGTTTTATGAATAAAGATTATGTTGTTTGCGATGCCCTAAAAGGTTGGCTAATACATTGCTATGATAAAAACGAACAGTTAAACAACTTGCTAAACCACATGATGTTTTACGGTAAATTATATTATGCTTTAGATGCGTCTTTACCAGATGTGGAAGATTCTATTAAGATACAATACACCAATGTGCAAATGCAATATTGCAAGAGTTTCAAAAAAAATTTATGGGCTTATTTTACCGAGAAAAATCGTTTGTATAATAACGATTTAAAAGAACTGGCTCCTTTTATTTCTGATGGTCCGTTTACATCTGCTATCAGTAAAGATTGTCCGCCGCGCATTGCTGCTTACGTTGGCTGGCAGGTTGTTCGTGCGTATATGAATAAAAACCCAAACGTAACTGTAGAACAATTAATGAACACCGAAGCACAACTAATTTTATCTAAATCAAAATATAAACCTTAAACCTTAAACAGTAATCAATTAACAGTTATCATTGAGTGTCTGTCATCCTGAGCTTGTCGAAGGATAGCGGCAGAAAATAAAACAACCAAAAATAAATAATATGAAACAATCTGAAATAACCTTTAAAGTAAGTTTAGACGAA
>JBDTJJ010000198.1:0-2895 GCA_039935895.1 Bacteroidia bacterium
AGTCATTGGGACTGAGGAGGCGAAGCTGTAAGGAGAAGGTAATTTAAACCACATAGAAACATAGAAAGAATTGGTTTGAAGTAGAATTAAAAGATAGAAAATAAATTTTAGCACATAGTAATAAACAAAAATTGGTAGTTACTCTCACAAAAAAATATTTAGACGAACTTACTTATGAAGTAGTAGGCGCTGCTATTGAAGTTCATAAAACTGTTGGAAGGGGTTTGTTAGAAAGTGTATATCACGCTTGTATGAAAGAAGAGTTAAACCATCGGAAAATAAATTTTTTAACAGAGTTAAAAACGCCTGTTTTATATAAAGGAAAACAATTAGATATTGATTTTAGATGCGATTTATTTGTTGAGAATTGTTTAGTAGTTGAGCTGAAGGCCGTAAATGAAATGATTCCAGTTTTTGAAGCGCAGCTTCTAACCTATATGAAACTATTGCAAGCTCCTAAAGGGATTCTAATAAACTTTAATTGTTCTAATATTTTTAATGAAGGTCAGAAAACATTTGTAAATGAATATTTTAAACTATTAAGCGCATAACTTAAGTATTTATGTGTTTTATTTTTTCTAAGTTAAATAGAGCATCTTCCAACCTATATTAAACTATTTGCAAACAAATATTTTAAACTATTAAGTGCATAAACTATGTATCTATGCGTTTTGATTTTTATAAGTTAAATGGAACAAAATAAAAATTGGTATGCTTTGTATGTTTCTTCTCGGCAAGAAAAAAAGGTGCAGGAAGGTTTGTTGCATAAAGGCATTGAAGCATACACACCAGTTATAAAAACTATGAAACAGTGGAGCGACCGTAAAAAAATGGTAGAACTTCCTTTAATAACAGGTTATGTTTTTGTTAAGCACGCCGATAACGAAAAAGAAAAAGTATTTACAGTGGCGGGTATTGTAAACTATGTTCGGTTTGAAGGTAAACCGGCTATTGTAAACGAAAAAGAAATTCAGGTTTTAAAAGATATCATTGCTTTTGGATATGAAACTTCGGTTACTAATTTTAGCAACTTTACTACCGGGACCGATGTAAAAATTACCCAAGGAGATTTTAAAGGTTTAGAAGGAACTATTATAAAAAAAGATAAAAATGAGTTTTTTGCGGTGGCTTTAAATTCCATACAGCAACACATTATTATAAAATTACCTTCAGCCATTTTAGAAAAAGTATGAGCGAAAACGTAGATAAAAAAATTCTTATCACAGGCGGAGCAGGCTTTATTGGCAGTAACATTATTGATTATCTGGTTGCTAATAATTATAAGCATATTACTGTTTTAGATAACCTAGAAACAGGTAATATTAAAAATATTGAAACACATATAAATTCAAAAAAGATACAATTTATAAAAGGTACTATTGCAGATTATGATACTTGCTTAACGGCTACAAAAAATCAAGATGTTATATTACATCAGGCAGCCTTGGGTAGTGTGCCACGCAGTATTATCAACCCGTTGGCAACGCACCAAACCAACGTTACAGGCTTTATAAATATGTTAGAAGCTGCGCGAGTTAACAAAGTTGGTCGTGTTGTTTATGCATCTTCTTCTTCGGTTTATGGCGATGATTTAAATATGCCCAAAAAAGAAGAAATTGTGGGTAATCCTCTTTCTCCTTACGCAGTAACTAAAAAAACAAATGAGCTTTATGCTAATGTTTTTGCTGCGACTTACAATATGGAAATTATTGGTTTACGTTATTTTAATGTTTTTGGCCCCAAACAAAATCCTGCGGGTCCGTATGCGGCTGTTATTCCTATTTTTATTGATAAACTTTTAAATAATTCATCTCCAACCATATTTGGCGACGGAAATAATACGCGTGATTTTACTTACGTAGAAAACGTAATACAAGCTAATTTACTGGCAGCTTTTACAAAAGACAAAGCAGCAATAAATCAGGTTTATAACATTGCTTACGGTGCAACTACTTCTTTAAATAAATTGTTTAATTTAATTGCGACAGATTTATCTTCAAGCGTTAAAGTTACTTACGGCGATAAACGCGCCGGCGAAATTAAAGACAGTTTTGCTTCTATTGATAAAGCAAAAAACTTACTTAGGTATAACCCAAGTGTTAGTTTAGAAGAAGGAATAAAAAAATCGATCACTTGGTACAAGAATAATATTTAAAATGACACAACAAGAAGAACATTGGGATTTAGTTATTAAGCCACAAAATAAGTGGTATCAAATAGATTTAGCTGCTATTTGGCGTTACCGCGATTTGTTAATGCTTTTAGTAAGAAGAGATTTTGTATCGGTTTATAAACAAACTATTTTAGGACCAATTTGGTTTTTTATACAGCCTGTAATTACTTCATTAACCTTTACCTTTATTTTTGGCGATATAGCTAAAATAAGCACCGATGGCATGCCGGCTATTTTGTTTTACATGGCGGGCATTACGCTTTGGACTTACTTTGCCGATTGTTTAAATAAAACATCTACCACTTTTGTTGCCAACGCAAGTGTATTTGGTAAAGTGTATTTTCCGCGTTTAATAATGCCTTTATCTGTCTTGGTTTCTAATTTAATTAAATTGGGCATACAGGTTTTAATTTTTGTTTCTATATGGGTTTATTTTTTAGCTACTTCAGATAAAATCCACCCACAATGGGAATATATGTTTATGGTTCCGGTATTAATTTTTATGATGGCAGGTTTAGGTCTCGGCTTAGGTATTTTAATATCATCATTAACTACTAAGTATAGAGATTTAACTTTTTTAATTGGCTTTGGCGTACAACTTTTAATGTATGGCAGTTCGGTTATTATTCCGGTATCTAGCATTACCAATCCACACATTAAAACATTAATGTTATTCAATCCATTAACATCCATTATCGAAGCCTTTAAATTTATTTTTTTAG
>JBDTJJ010000199.1:0-5474 GCA_039935895.1 Bacteroidia bacterium
CTTTCTTATTTCAGTAACGAAAAGAAAGGAGATATTATGTCGCGCATAACATCTGATGTAAGCGAAATTGAATGGAGTATCATGCAATCATTAGAATTAATTTTTAGAGAGCCTTTACTCGTTATTATTTCCTTGGCTTGGTTGATTATGATTAGTCCGTATTTAACGTTATACGTTTTTTTATTGCTACCTATTGCGGGCTTACTAGTTGCATTAATTGGTAAAAGTCTAAAACGCAATTCTGCCAAAGGCAAAGAAGTTTTGGGGCAATTATTTATTGCGATGGAAGAAACATTAGGCGGCTTAAAAATTATTAAAGCATTTACCGGCGAGCGTTTTGTATCTAATAAATTTAAAAGTATAAACGAAGAATACACCAAAATATCGGTTGGTATTTATCGTAAAACAGATTTATCATCTCCATTAACCGAAGTAATTGTTACTGCCATTTTAATGTTGATTATGTTTATTGGCGGCAAAATGGTTTTGGGAGTAGATGGCAGTCTTTCGGCATCTTCGTTTATTACATACATCATTGTAGCATCACAAATAATTCCACCAGTAAAACAAATTACGCAAGCGTATAACAGCATTCAAAAAGGAGTTGCTTCCGAAGAGCGTATCAACAAAATATTGCTTGCCGAAAATACCATTACTGAAATTGCGAATGCAACCGAAATAAAATCGTTCTCCACTAAAATAGAATTTAAACATGTTTCGTTTGCTTATAACCGTGGCGATGCCGGACACGTATTACATGATATTAATTTAATTATTCCTAAAGGAAAAACGATTGCCTTGGTTGGACAATCTGGTTCGGGTAAAACAACGTTGACAGATATGATTGCCCGTTTTTATGATAGCGATGAAGGCGAAATTTTATTTGATGATACTAACATTAAAAATGCCACACTAAAAAGTGTACGTAATTTATTAGGTATGGTATCTCAAGAACCTATTTTATTTAATGATACAGTTTTTAATAACATTGCTTTTGGTTTAGAAAATGTTTCTGAACAAGATGTAATGGAAGCTGCACGCATTGCAAACGCACACGATTTTATTATGCAAATGCCTCAAGGTTATCAAACTAATGTAGGCGACAGAGGCACTAAACTTAGTGGTGGGCAACGACAACGTATTAGCATTGCACGCGCGGTATTAAAAAACCCGCCTATTTTAATTTTAGACGAAGCAACCTCAGCACTTGATAGTGAGAATGAACGCATGGTGCAAGATGCTTTACAAAAACTAATGCAAAACCGAACAACAGTTGTTATTGCACACAGACTTTCTACCATTGTACACGCCGATGAAATTGTGGTGTTAGATAAAGGAAAAATTATTGAACGCGGTACACAAAAAGAATTACTTGCCAACGCAGGTACTTATTTAAAGCTGTATGAAATGCAAACGATAAAGTAAATCATTAGGCACAAAAAGTCCTCTTCAAATTAATGAAGAGGATTTTTTGTGTTGTCATTTCAATCCCAGGGAGAAATCTAAATGATAGATTTCTCATTCGTGCCTCCCTCGAAATGACATTAACTTACTTATCTAACGTACCGCGTAAAGCCTGCTCTCTTTCAATCGATTCGAATAACGATTTAAAATTGCCAGCACCAAAGCCTTGCGCACCATGACGTTCAATAACTTCAAAAAACAAAGTTGGTCTATCTTCAATTGGTTTGGTAAATATTTGCAATAAATATCCATCTTCATCGCAATCAATTAAAATACCTTCTTTGGCTAACAAATCAATATCTTCTTTTACGTTAGGCACACGCACTTTTACATCATCGTAATAGGCTTTTGGCGGAGCTGATAAAAACTCAACCCCTCTCGATTTCAAATCTCTAACAGTCGCTAAAATATCGTCGGTAGCTACCGCAATATGTTGTACACCAGCACCTTCATAAAACTGTATGTATTCTTCAATTTGCGATTTCTTTTTTCCTTCCGCAGGTTCGTTAATCGGGAATTTAATTCTTCCGTTTCCATTAGCCATTACTTTGCTCATCAATGCGCTGTATTCGGTATGAATTTGTTTGTCATCAAAAGAAAGCAAATTAATAAAGCCCATGGTGTTTTGGTACCAATCAACCCATGTATTCATTTGGTTCCAATCTACATTACCTACCATGTGATCTATGTATTTTAATCCTGTAGATTTTGGATTATACTCACTTTTTAATTCTTTGTAACCGGGTAAAAACAAGCCATCGTAATTTTTACGCTCCACAAACATGTGCACCGTTTCGCCGTAAGTATAAATGCCGCTTCTAATAACGTGTCCGTGTTCATCTTCTTCTTTAGTAGGCTCCATAAAAGGTTTAGCACCACGTTTAACCGTTTCGTTAAAAGCCGAAGTAGCATCATCAACCCAAAGCGCAATTACTTTTACAGCATCGCCATGCTTTACAATGTGTTGGTTTATGGGGTGTTTTGAATTAAGTGGCGAAGTTAACACCAAACGAATTTTACCTTGTTGCAAAACGTAAGATGCCGTTTCTTTATTACCGGTTTCTAAACCGCTGTAAGCTAAATTTTGAAACCCAAAAGCTGTTTTGTAATAGTGTGCTGCTTGCTTGGCGTTACCAACATAAAACTCTACGTAATCTGTTCCGTTAAGTGGTAAAAAATCGCCCGCGTCTTTATAAATTTTTTCTAAGGTATGTGCAATGTTTTTTGTTTCCATGTTTATTTCAATTATTGAATTGTTGATTTATCGAATTGTCGATTTTTTAATTCTATAAATAGAGAAATCTATAACTCTATAATTGACTTATATTCCACATAGCCATTGCCGAAGCGCGTGTATTGTAGGTAAAAATCATCCGCACTAAAATACAATTTTTTAGAGTATGTTACGGTATAATAAATAGATTTTTGGCAGACAAAGCATCAAAATGTCGCAGTCATACTGAGCCTGTCGAAGTACGTCCTTAAGTGCCCAAAATGTTTCGACAAGCTCAACATGACGACAAAATATTACCATACTGGTCTAGCTTGTCGCTTCGAGCGAAGTCGAGAAGTAAGTTGCTCTACGTCCTATTATGCAATTCTCGACTGCGCTCGAACTAACAGCAATAGAATTTCTTATAAAAAATAATGTCATACTGAGCCTATCGAAGTATGCTCTCAAGTACCCAAAATGTTTCGACAAGCTCAACATGACAGCTAACAAACGCACTAAAATAAAAAAGTCCGCCATCTTTAACAGATAACGGACTCTTTATTAAAAAACAAAAATTACTTTTTAGTTTCAGTAGTTTTTGTTTCGGTTGTTTTAGTTTCAGTTGTTTTGCTTTTGCAACAAGATTTGTCGCCTTTTTTACATTCTTTTTTACACTCTTTTTTGTTTTTGTCATCTCCTTTTTTGTCATCGCCAAAAGTTGATGCTGACATTGAAGTTGCTCCTAAAAAAGAAGCGAAAGCTAAGGTTAAAAATATTTTTTTCATTTTAGTTTTTTTTAATTGTTATAACAAAGGTAAGTTATTTAGTAATCTCTTTTTTTTATTTAACAAATACTACCAAACTTCGGCTCTTTTAACCGGCGCAACGTACATTTTGTTATTTTCTTTAACATTAAAGGCTTCGTAAAACTCTTTCATGTTAGTTAATGGCGCATACGCTCTAAAATTACCCGGACTATGCGGGTTTGTAGCAATTAATTGTTTCATGGCTTCTGGGCGCGATAATGATTTCCAGCCTTGTGCCCAAGCAATAAAGAAGCGTTGCTCGCCTGTAAAACCATCAATAACCGGAGATTTCTTTCCTTTTAAAGAAAGTTTATATGCGTAATAACTCATGGTTAATCCACCTAAATCGGCAATGTTTTCGCCCAAAGTAAGTTGTCCGTTTACGTGTAAGGTATCAATGGCTACGTAAGCATCAAACTGATTACGAACCAAGGCAGTACGAGCTTCAAAGTTTTTCATGTCTTCTGGGGTCCACCAATCTTTTAAATTACCATCGGCATCGTATTTTGCACCTTGGTCATCAAAACCATGTGTAAGCTCGTGGCCAATAACTGAGCCCATTACACCGTAATTGGCTGCATCATCTGCTTTAGCATTAAAGAATGGCGCTTGCATAATTCCTGCAGGAAAAACAATTTCGTTGTAGCTTGGGTTGTAGTAGGCGTTAACCGTTGGAGGGCTCATACCCCACTCTGTTTTATCAACCGGTTTGCCAATTTTATCCGTCATTTCTTTAAAAGCAAAATGATTGGCACGCATTACATTTGCTACATACGAATCGTTTGTGATAGTTAGCGTAGAGTAATCTTTCCATTTATCAGGATAGCCTAATTTACGCATAATTTTATTTAATTTTTCCAACGCTTTTTGCTTGGTAATATCGCTCATCCAAGTACGGGTATTGATACGATCTTTAAATGCTGCAAAAAGATTGTCAACCATTTCATTTACTTTCTTTTTAGATTCTGCATCAAAGTTTTTCTCTACAAATAACTGTCCTAATGCTTCGCCAACACCACCATCAATGGTAGCTAAAACTCGTTTCCAACGAAGTTTCATTTCTTTGGCACCTTGCATAGTTGTTCCGTAAAAAGAAAAATTTTCTTTTACAAAATTAGCGCTTAAGTAAGCCGCTGTTTGGTGAATAGTGCACCAACGTAAATACGTTTTCCAATCGGCCACGGGTACGCTTGTAATTAATTGATTTAATTTATCAAAATATAAAGGCTGTGTAACAATTACATCTGTAAACGGCTTGTTAATACCAGCCGGAGCTAAATAAGCAGCTAAATCAAGATTAGATTCTTTTTTAAAGAATTCGTCTTTTGTAAATTTATTATATTGTTTATCCGGATCGCGCAATTCAATTCTGCCCATAGAAGCATCGGCCATTTGCACTTCTAAATTATAAACAGTAGCTGCATTTTTTGCTGCATCTTCGGCTTTATCGCCTAATAACGAAAACATATTTTCGATGTGTTTTTTATACGCTGTGCGAATGCTTTCGTATTTAGCCTCGGTGTAATACATTTTATCGGGTAAACCTAAGCGTGGCTGACTATAATAAACAGCATTATCGTTACTGCTTTTTTGATCGGCATCTACAAAAAAACCAAACACGCCATTTATACCTTTAGATTGTAACTCGGCTAAGGTTTTAATAATATCTGCTTTACTAGCAATTTTATTTATGCTTGTAAAAAGCGGCGCAATAGGCGCGTAGCCTTCTTTTTCAAGCTTTACGGTATCCATACCAACGCGGTAAAAATCTCCAATTTTTTGTTTGTTGCTGCCCGGTTTAGCTGTTTTATCGGCAGCACATTCTTCTAATATTTTTTTTAGGTTATCGTTGTTTCTGTCGGCCAATTCGTTAAAGCTGCCCCAACGAGACTCTTGCGCAGGCATTTTGGTGTTTTTTAACCAAGTACCGTTTGCATACTCATAAAAATCATCGGCCGGATTAGCCGTTTTATCCATATTGGCAATATTAA
>JBDTJJ010000200.1:0-2723 GCA_039935895.1 Bacteroidia bacterium
TATTCATTTTCCAATTAGCGGCAACAATTTTTTTTCGCATACAATTTTATTTTACTCTAATGCGAGGATCTAAGATACCATAAATAACATCTACAATAATATTTGTAATTACAAAAAACGTAGCAAACACAAGGGTTGCACCCATTACCACGGGTAAATCGTTTTTAGTAAGCGCATCAAAAACTTCGTAACCAACACCTTTCCAACTAAATACAATTTCAACAAGCGTAGCGCCAGCCATTAAACCTGCAAACCAACCCGAAATAGCTGTTATTACTGGGTTTAAAGCGTTTTTAAGCGCGTGTTTCATAATAATAGCATAAAAACTTAAACCCTTTGCTTTAGCGGTCCTAATATAATCTTGAGATAAAACATCTAATAAAGAACTGCGCATTAACTGCACAATAATAGCCAGTGGACGCATACCCAATGTTATAGTGGGAAGTATTAAATTTTTTAAACTTAAATATTTTTCGCCCGTGTAATCATCGTATTCGTAAAGGCTGCCTATGGTTCGGAGTCCGGTATAATCTGCTAACACATAACCAAATAACCAAGCTATAATAACGCCGACAAAAAACGAAGGTGCCGACATGCCCAGTGCTGATAAAATAAGGGCTAGTCGGTCGAAAAAAGTATCTTTTTTAATGGCCGCTATAACACCTAAAAATATACCGACAATAGTTGCTAAAATCATCGAACTCAAAGCCAAAACAGCTGTTTCGGGCAAAGTATCAATAATAATTTCAGATACTTTTCTTTTTGTAATGTAAGATCTTCTTAGGTAAGGAGTTTTCATCACTACGCAATCATTTTCGCCCAATGAAAATAAATAGGTGTACGAATATTTGTCTTTATCTAAGTAAAAACCGCTATTTCTATCGTGTTCGTTATGAAAAGAGATGAGCGATAAATCGTTTAAGTAAATAAAATACTGAGTAAGCACGGGTTTATCTCTGCCCAAATCTCTATTAATTGCCTCCACCGATTCTTTGTTGGCGTGTTGCCCAAGCAGCACCTGGGCGGGGTCTCCAGGCAATATATTAAATAAAAAGAAGATGACAGTTACCACACCAAGCAGCACCACAAATCCGTAAAATATTTTTTTGGCAATATATTTTATCACACCGTAAAAATGAGAGGTTTAAATTACACAAATTTTGTTATTAACAAACAATTAATTCGACGGCTTGGGCGTTTCGGCTTATTTGTCATTTAGAATCAATCGATAAATATTCTGCGCCGTCGGGCTTTTTGGTGCAATCTTTTTATGATTTAGCGTACCGATTTAGTTTTTTTATTTGCTACGCTGAATGCTAAAAAAGCATTTCATAAAAAGGATTTTCCCTTCAATCCCTAACGCAAAGAGGTGAAAAACACAAAATTAATTTGTGCCTATTCGTGTTATTCATGGCAAAAATCGGCATAATCTGTTGCAAAAATGGTTTATGTTAAACAACTAAAAATCTAAAAATAAAAATTTGGCACAGAATTGGTAAATAGTATTTTTGTACCTCTTTAAAAACAGATATATGAACAAGTTTTTCTTTACTATAATAGGTTCGGCAAGTGTTTTGCAAATAGCAAACGCACAAAATTTGCAGGGCGCTATCACTAAAACCGAGAATGAGCGCTATGATTTAGCTGCCGCAGATTTTCGTCAACTTATAATAAAAGAACCTGCTAAAGGCGAAAATTACTTTTATTATGGCGAAAATTTTCTTAAAAATAACAATCCAGATTCGGCTTTAATCATTTACAAAAAAGGCGCAGATGCTCAGCCAACAAATGCTTTAAATTTGGTAGGTATTGCTAAAGTAATGATGTTGCAAGGCAAAGACGCTGATGCAAACGCTAATTTATTTAAAGCAAAAACTTTAGCTGGTAAAAATGCAAATGCATTGGTAGAACTTGCAGATGCTTATATTACCGCGCCCGTTACATCTAGAAACCCAACACAAGCTATCACTATTTTAGACGAAGCCTTAAAGTACGATTCTAAAAATGCCGAAGCGCATATTTTAAAAGGAGATGCTTTAGATGTTTTGCACCCAACCGAAGGTGGTCCGGCTATTAAAGAATACGAAGATGCACAAAAATTAAATCCAAAATCGGCAACAGCTGTTTTGCGTCAGGGTAAATTATGGAACCGCGCACACAACTACCAATTAGCTTTAGATAAATACAAAGAAGCTGTAAATATTGATCCAAATTTTGCGCCCGCTTATATTGAACAAGCCGAATTATATCACAGAGCAAACCAGGATAACAAGGCGGTAGAATCTGCAAAAAAATATTTAGAATTAAACGGCAACAGCGGCTATGCACAAGGGCGTTATGCAAGTTTTTTGTTTGAAAACAAACAATATCCGGATGCTGTTAAAACCATCGAAACTATTCAGCAAAAAGATACCAGCGATGCTTATTTGTATCGTTTGCTTGGTTATGCTTATGATGAAATGGGTAATAAGACAGATACCGCGGCTTATACGAAAGGTGCAAAAGCCATTGATAAATTCTTTCAAAAAACAAATGGTAAAAACTTTAATTACATAGCCGAAGATTATCGCCACAAAGGCTCTCTACTTTCAAAATCGGGTAAAGATTCTTTAGGTGTAGTTGAACTTCAAAAAGCTATTGATTTAGATCCAACAAAAAACTGCGATTTATATAGCGATATCGGTAAAATTTGGATGAAATCTAAAAAATACGCCAACGCAATT
>JBDTJJ010000201.1:0-3118 GCA_039935895.1 Bacteroidia bacterium
GCTATCAAGTGGTAATAAAATATTTTGGAAACCTATTTTTTCGGCAGCTATTTTAACTGTCATAACCGGTATTTGCGATTTTGAAAGTACGCGATAAGCGTTGCTTCCTAAAAAGAAACCGTTGTCGGTATCTTTGCCATGTGTACCCATTACAATAAAGGTAGATTTTGTTTCATCTGCTAAGGCTACAATTTCTGACGTGATATTACCCGTAGTTACAAAAGTGCTTACTTTGATACCGTATCTAGTCCTTATATCTGCGGCAACAGCTTCTAGTTTTTGGGCTAAAAAATCGGTTATAACAGTTATGTCAGTTAGTTTAACGGCTGGCAAAAAAACATCTAATAGATCGCTTTTGTTTTGTACGTGTACTAATACTAATTCACCTTTTGTAAATTGAGCCATAAATGCACCATACTTAATAGCATTTAAAGATGTTTTTGAAAAATCTACCGGGATAAGAATTTTACTTGTGTCTATTTTATTCATAATTGTTTGTTGTTAAATTTAACTGTTTAAATATACTATCAATTATTACACTTCTACAAATGTATTTTTTTACTTAACATTTTTTATCGCAATAATTTAATATACCCTTTTTTGGTTATTGGCTCTTTGCTTATATATGTATTTGCACTTGCCTGATACACATACGTTTCTATGTTTTGTGGCGTGCCCTTGTACATACCATCCCAACCTACTTTTAAATCGTTGCTTTCAAAAACAAGTTCGCCCCAACGATTATAAATTCTAAAATAGTTTAAAGATTTTAAACCCCATCCACCTACATAAACAATATCGTTTGTGCCATCTCCATTAGGCGTAAAGGCTGTAGGCACATCTAAAGATGAAAGAGGTTCTACAACCACTTCAAAAGTTGATTGGTTTGTGAAACAGTTTCTTACATCCGAAATTAATTCTACAAAACTTGCATTAACCGTTCCGCTATAAACAGGCTCTGGACAATGTATGCAACTTAAATTATCGGTGGGAGTCCAGGTGTAAGTAAAACCCGGGCCTTGGTTTCCTTGTAAAACAACGGTTTGTCCAATTACAATTGTGTAACTATCTGCCACCGGAATTGCAGGCTGTTGCACAAAAACTAAAGCGGTATCTGTATCGGTACATCCATTTATATCTGCTGCCACAAGTGTATAAGTTGTAGTTACGTTTGGTGATACCGTAGGACTTGCAACGCTTGCCGGGTTAGGCAATGACGGTGCAGACCAGCTATAAGATACCGCTGTGCTTGCATTAAGTTGAGCATTATTTCCTTGGCAAATACTATCTCCTGTTGCCGTTACGTTAAAAGGCGGATAGATAATCATTATTTTAATAAGCGTATCTACACAACCACTTGCCGTATTTGTTATATGAAGTTGAACACTATATGTGCCTGCAACTGTATATTGATACGTTGGCGAATAAGAAGAACTGGTAACTCCATTTCCAAAGCTCCATCCATACGTATCAGCTCCAGTAGATGTATTTGTAAATGTATCCGTTGAACCTAAGCAATGAGCCGTATCTGTTTTAAATAGTTCGTGATTAAGATTTCTATCAAAATCGGCAATTACCTGACGGATGCTTACGGTGTATGTTTGAGTTTGAGGACACGTTAAACCCGCACTGTAATATACTAACTGAACATTGGTTGTTCCGGTAGCATTTGGTGGATGATAATTATATTGATGCGAAATTGGCGATACAGCATTCGTGTCTGTCCCATCACCAAAATCCCAATGCCAACTGGCAACATCAGTGGTATCGGTAATTCCAAAAGTTATACTTTGTCCTTTACAAATAATACTTGGTGTTAAAGTAAAATTAGCCACAGGTCCAATAACCGATACTGTTTTTGTTAAGGTAGAAACACAATTATTGGTTGTTGTTTCGGTTAAGGTTACACTATATGTGCCGGGCGTGGTATAAGTCGGACTTGTAACAACAGAACCTGTAATAGATGCTGAACCTGTATATAAATTCCAAGTACGAGATAAAAATACACCCGCAGGAAGTACCGTATTATCTGTATAAACAAATTGATGCGGACGACATTGTGGGACGCCAAAACCAGGACATGAAATATTAATTACAGGGTAATCTTGCACGTTTACTGTTTGTGCAATTGTTTTTACATCGCTACAGCCGGCTGCATCTGTAACACTAAGTGTTGTGGTGTATATGCCCGATGTTAAATAAGTGTGCGATGTTACCGTAGTTGGCGGTGTTGGCCCAAGGGTTGTTCCATCGCCATAAGCCCAAGTCATATTTGGATATGAATTTAAGCTGGTAAAAGTAACGCCCGCTCCTAAACAAATATTTCTACTGCTTGTGATAGAAAAAACTGCGCTTGGCCTAGAAATGGGAATAGCTAAAGTATAAGTTGCTGTACAACCCAAGGTATTAGTAACCACTACCGAAACTGTAACCGAATTTACCGCTGGATTTGTAATATTATAGGTATAAGTAGGGTTTATTTGTGTTGATGTGCCACCCGCAGGGTCTCCAAAACTCCAGTTATAGCTAATTATCGTAGTATCTGAAACAGATGTATTGCTAAATGTAACAACACTATTTACGCACATAGGCGATTTACTGGGTGTAAAGCCGGGTGTAATACCGTACACATTAAGTTTTTTTCGCAAGGTATCTTCACAACCATTAATATCTCTTACAATTAAAGTAACTGTGTGCGAACCTGTAGCGCTATACGAATGAGATGTTATTGAACCTGGTGTTATACTAATACTTGTTCCATCATTCCAAAACCATACGTAGCCATTGTATCCACTTGTGTTTACATCAACCGAAGTAGATGCATCAAAATTGTAGGAAGTACCCGAACACAATAAAGAAGTATAGGTAAAGTTTGCTTTAATATTTCTTACATGAATAACTACCGTATAAGAAGACGGACTACAACCTGTTGTTGTACTCACTGCTGTAAGCACCGCAGTATAATCTCCGCTTGCGGTATAAGTATGCGAAATAGTTGATGCAGTTGAGCCTGGCACAACATTTCCATCGCCAAAATCCCAAGTCCAGCTGGTAGCATCGCTAATAGTACCCGTAAAATTATATACGTTTGGTGTTCCACAATCCATAGTGGTTTTAA
>JBDTJJ010000202.1:0-3214 GCA_039935895.1 Bacteroidia bacterium
GGTAAATCATAAATGGTATCGTTTCCTTTTTGATTAATGACATAAAGCAAGGCTGTTATTTGCGGAAACGTTTCTTTAACATGGGTAAGCAATTCATTTATTTTCTCGGTATCGTTATCAAAAAAAGAAAACACGCACATCACTTCTCCGGTGGTAGAAGTACGTATAATAAGCGTGCGCATTAACCCTGCTTTATCTCTAATATTAAAAAATTCGTAGCCTTTTTCAAGGGCAAATCTTTTTACTTCGTTTCTAATTTGATTAGATGGATCTGCTTGTAAATGACAATGTTGCACATCCAACACTTTATCAAACGCACCGGATATGTGAAAGCCGCAACCCGCGCCATTTGATGATTTATTTATTTGAAGAACCGAAGACTGACTATCATCTCCCGACTCTTGAATTTTATCTTTTAGTTCTTCGGTTGTAAGCCATTTTTTATTTGAAAAACCAAAATCTAATTTGTTGCGGTAATAATAATTCTCCTCGCAACCAAGTATATCAAGTGTTTCTGCAACTTCTACTTTTGCCAATCTTTGAAAAGCATTTACTACCTGATTTTGTTTGTATTGAAGTTGCGCATCGTAGGCAAAGTTTTGCCATTTGCAACCGCCGCATGTACCAAAATGCTGGCAATGCGGCTCTACACGATGTTGAGATGACTTTACTAATTCGGTAATTTTTGCAAAGCCAAATTTCTTTTTCTTTTTATAGATATTAATGTTGCAAACATCGCCAGGTACTGCGCCTTCTACAAAAACTACCCATTCATTAATTTTAGCAACACCCAATCCCTCAGATGATATGTCGATAATGTCAATATTTTCAAATGCTTGTGGCGTGTATTTTTTTTTACTCATCTCCGTAAAATATAGGGCTAGGTTGTTTCTTTTTTGTAGGTTGATACAATGGTTGCTGCTGTTGATATTGCTGCATTTGTTGCGGATCTTTAGGCATTTCTTGTTGTCCGCTTTTTTTATACTGCCTATAATAATACATCATAGGTGCGTATAAATCGTAGCCTTCGTGCGTCATAATAAATTGGTTATCTATTCGCCAAGCAAATCGTCTAAAGTCATCAAAATCTATGGTTTCGTCTTCGGTTAATTGCCTTAATATTTCTGGATTAAATTTCTTAGCAACTTCTTCCTGTATTAAAATATCTTGAAAAATTTGTTGAAGTTTACGTTGTTCTTTTCCTTTTCGGCTAAATTGATCGTATAACGCAGTTATCGGGCTGTTGAAGGCATCCAAGCCTTTTGGCGCAGCGTGTTGCGCTATGTAACGCTTCATATAATCAATTTCGTTTGGCTTAATTTTATGGGCAACAACCGTAATACTTTGCATGTTAATCATCATTGAACGCATTACAATTTTTACGTTCTGTTTCATGCTATCATTTATATTTTTTATAAGCGAGACAGGGTATTTACGACGAGCATACCCCACATACTGAAGCGTAAGCGTATCACTATTTTGTGCTATGATGGTAAATTTGCCATTAAAATCGGTTATAGTTCCATTGCCTGTTTTTGAATTAAGTAAATAAACATAAGGCATAACCGTGGTGCTATCTTGTTCTAAAACAGTTCCGCTAATTAAATATTTACGCTCAGGCTTTTGCGCAAAGCCTTTGCAGGCAATCAATATAGATACTATGAGAAAAAATTTCTTTATCAAAACAGGGTTAAAAATACGTTATATTTTAATGCCACGCGTTGCGTTGATGGATGTTGGCGATTTGCTAACATGCATGGCGCGTAAAACTTCTACTCTTTTATTTACACGATAAATTATTAAATAAGCTCCAATAATAATATTTCTATATTTTTTAGATTTGGTTGTTAAATGCTTGCATTCGGGATGTATTTGAGAGAGAATAGTTAATTTTTCTACTTCTTCAAATATTTCAGAGATAAAAAAATCGGCATACTTCAAACCAAATGTTTCAGTTCCGTATTTATGAATGTCCGAAATATCGCGGTTAAATTTTGAGCTAACTACAACTTGTAGTGTTTTTTTCTCCATTCGCTAAATTTCTTTTTAGATTCTTCAACAGATAAAAAAGAACCTTTTTCTCCTTCTTCCAAAAACGATTTAAACCCCGCATCCGTCATAGCTTTCCCCGGTTGGGCAACATTTTCTTTAGTTGATATTTTTGTTTTAGCCATGACTCAAAATTTGTTATAAAGTTACAAAAAATCTTATTCACATTCGTTAAAAACTCACAACGCAAAAGTAGCTTTTTAATCGTATCTTTGTAAGGATAAATGGAAGAACGCTTTGTTGTATCGGCTCGCAAATACAGGCCGCAAACTTTTGAAACCGTAGTTGGACAACAACACATTACCACTACGCTTAAAAATGCCATAAAAAACAATCATTTGGCGCAAGCCTTTTTGTTTTGTGGTCCGCGTGGCGTGGGCAAAACTACCTGTGCACGTATTTTAGCAAAGACTATTAACTGTTTTAACCTTACTGCAGAAACCGAAGCTTGTGATAAATGCGATAGTTGTACTTCTTTTAATAGCGGACAATCATTAAACGTATTTGAATTAGATGCGGCGTCAAACAACTCGGTTGAAGATATTCGTAATTTAATTGATCAGGTTCGTTTTGCACCGCAACTAGGTTCACACAAAGTGTATATTATAGATGAGGTTCACATGTTATCATCTGCGGCATTTAATGCGTTTCTTAAAACATTAGAAGAACCGCCTAAACACGCTATTTTTATTTTAGCTACGACTGAGAAACATAAAATTATTCCTACCATTTTATCTCGTTGCCAAATTTTTGATTTCAATAGAATTAAGTTAGATGATATTTCTCATCACCTTGCGTATATTGCAAAAACGGAAGGTATTACTGCCGAAGATGAAGCGCTACGTGTAATTGCTCAAAAGGCTGATGGCGGCTTGCGCGATGCATGTAGTATGTTTGATCAGATGGTAAGTTTTGGTGGAAATAACCTTACTTACAAAACCGTAATTGAAAATTTAAACGTACTTGATTACGATTATTATTTTAAGATAACCGACGCACTTAACACACAAGATACATCAACAACATTAGTAACTTTTAATGAAATTTTAGATAACGGTTTTGACGGCCATCATTTTATTGCCGGCTTAGGCGAGCATATTCGTAATTTATTAGTTTGCAAAGATGCCGCAACTATTCAGCTTTTAGAAGTCAGTGAAAACGTAAA
>JBDTJJ010000203.1:0-4335 GCA_039935895.1 Bacteroidia bacterium
GCAAATTTTTGGTATGGGTTTTCTGTCATCATATTTTTTCTTTCCAATTCCACCACTTTAATTTTTCGACATCGTGTTTTTTTTCGGTGGCGTAATAAACAGCACATCTAAAAACATAAAGCAAACATCTGTCTTGCACTATGCCTGCATATTGATTAGATAAATGATACAATTCTTCGGGTGATTGATTTTTTAAAGTAGCAATATTTTTAATATTGATGTTATACAAATCGTTAGCAATTGATTTTCCAACTCCCGGAATTTCCATCAATTCTTTAATTGCTTTTACTTTATTTGTATCAACCGTTAACAAAAATTATAGTTTTAAAAGATAGCTTCCGTAACCACTTTTAGTAAGCGGTTGCGCAATTTTATGCAATTGTTCTTTATTGATGTAACCCATGTTGTAGGCAATTTCTTCAATACAGCCAATTTTTAAACCTTGGCGTTCTTCAATAACTTGTACAAATTGTCCGGCTTGCATAAGCGATGCAAACGTACCTGTATCAAGCCATGCAGTACCCCTATCAAGAATGCGGACTTCCAATTTTTTATCTTCTAAATATTTTTTATTTACATCGGTAATTTCGTACTCGCCACGCGGACTAGGCTTTAAATCTTTTGCAATTTGTACAACCGTATTATCGTAAAAATATAATCCAGGCACGGCATAATTAGATTTTGGCTGTGTAGGTTTTTCTTCAATAGAAAGCACTTTGTGGTTGCTATCAAAATCAACCACCCCATAACGCTCCGGATCGCTTACGTGATAGGCAAACACAATTCCACCATCGGGGTTTTTACACGTTTGTAATTGGCGACCAAGGCCTTGTCCGTGGAAAATATTATCTCCTAAAACCAAAGCAACTTTATCATTGCCAATAAATTTTTCGCCAATAACAAAAGCCTGTGCTAAACCGTTGGGAATTTCTTGCACGGCATACGAAAATTTGCAACCTAGTTGGGCGCCACTGCCTAATAATTTTTCGAAATGAGGTAAATCTGTCGGCGTAGAAATAATTAAAACCTCGTTAATGCCCGCCATCATTAAGATTGAAAGTGGGTAGTAAATCATAGGTTTATCGTACACAGGCATCATTTGCTTGCTCATAGCAAGTGTAAGTGGGTGTAAACGCGTGCCAGAACCTCCGGCTAAAATTATTCCTTTCATATGTAGATTTTATTGTTTTTTAATGGTCATATGGTATAACTAGTTTATCTTAATTACTGTTCAGGGAAGTAAACATAGCTATTTCATAATATTGATGTAAAAAGTTTAAAAGTAAATTAGTAAGCGAATTTAAAATTAATCTGCTAAACGATTAACAATTTCGAGTTCTTTTTTGTAAATTCTTTTTTTATTGAAATAGCGCAAATCTTGCAGAATTTGGCGCATATAAACCGCTCCGCCAAAAGAGTAAAACCAACCATTAAAATTTACACGTGCGTCGTTAGTTATAACAAAACGATAGCCACCCATAACATTTATAGCAAACCAGCGTGTTGGTTTAAAATACACATCTAATGCGGTTCCTAAAGGAATAACAAGTCCGGTTTTTGTCGGCGATGATTTATTGGTAGTTGGGTCTGTGCTGGTAATTTTATAATAACCGCCACCAATTTCAACAGGTATGCCAATTTCCCACCATCGTTTATCGAGAAAAGAATATTCATAAAAAGCAGTCAAATATTTTAAATCTGTTTTTTGATTAATAGTTTTATCTAAACGTGCGCTAAAATGACTAGTGGAATTTGTAATACTATAACCACCTAAACCAAGGCTATGCCTATCAAACAAAACTACGCCAGCCTTTAAGCCCAAAATATTTACGGGTTTACCTTTTATATAAGAGTTGCGTTGATCTAAAGCTACTAAAGGAAAAACTTTTCGGGGACGAAAAATCCAGGTAGAATCTTTAATGAATTTATGTTTTAATGAATCGAGTTTAAACGTTTTGTTTTGAGCTTTTGCAAAAATTGCGGATAGCATGAAAAGACAAGCAATAATTAAAATTTTATAAAATTTGTTTGTTGTCATAACCCGAATAAAAAACGGAAGCATTTATTTGTAGTTAGATACGTTTTTTTGATGGAAGTTAAATTGGGCGCAAAAATAAATTAATTTACCCGCTTACTAAGTATAGAATAAGATATAATTGTAGTTTTAAGGAAATTTTACGTTTAATATGGTAATTAAAAATATTATCCTCGATTTTGGCGGTGTTTTATTAGATATAGATTATCAACGAACAGAAAATGCTTTTATAAAATTAGGTTGTACAAATTTTAGGGAAATATATTCGCAGGCAGCGCAAACTAATTTGTTTAACAAGTTTGAAACAGGGGATATTACAGAAAATTTATTTTTCGAAAAATTAAAAAAATTATCTGACATAAAAGATATTTCAAGCAATGAAATAAAAAACGCCTGGAATGCGATGTTGATTTCTTTTCCGGAAGAAAACTATTTGATGCTGAAAGAACTTAAAAAAAAGTATCGTGTTTTTTTATTGAGTAACACCAACGAAACACATATTACGGCATTTGAAAAATTGATTGAAAAAACTTGTCCGGTAAGCGAGTTTGAAAATTTATTTGAAAAAGTTTACTACTCGTGCAGAATGCATTTACGTAAACCTGATGCAACTTGCTTTTTATACGTAGTAAACGATAGCCATTTAAAATTAGAAGAAACCATTTTTATAGATGACTCTTTTCAGCATATTGAAGGCGCTAGAAAAGCAGGAATTACATCTTATTTTTTAGAAAAAAGCATCCGCACAGCCTATCTGTTAAAAGATATTTTATAACAGATTTACTTTTTAATAAAATCTTTAATAGCTAAGTAAATTCCTCCTGCAACACCCGTTAAACCAAGTATTAAAGTTAAAATTGGTAGTTTGTTTTGCAGGTAATTATCTAATTTCATTCCAGCAAAAAAACCAACTATAATGGGCACCAGCATTTGTATGGCCATACCCGTATATTGTAAAGAATTTTTTTGAGGTTTATTAGTTGGCTGCAACGGCAGTTTTTCTTGAGGCTTGCTCATTGGCCGAAGCATTTTTAATGTTTTTTACTACGCCACCCATGCTGCAATTACCTGTAAATTGTGCATCAGGTTCAATAGAAATTTTTCCGGTAAAAATATCACCGTTAATTTTGGCTGTGGCACGTAATGCTAACAATTCGTTTACATTAATTTTGCCGTTTACCTCGCCCGAAACATCTGCATTTTGGCATTCAATTTCGCCTTTTATTAAGCCATTAGAACCCACAACCAGTTTACCTTTTACGGTTAAAGTACCCTGCAAAGTGCCGTCAATCCTAAAATCTCCTTCTGTTTTAACATCTCCGGTAATGGTAGTACCTGTTGCAATTAAGTTAACCGATGTACTATCTGCCGATTTGCTATTATTATTTTTTGAAAACATACCTATCTTAAATTTGAAGATGCAAGGTACTAAATTTTGATTTTACCTCCAAATTATTGTTTTTTAGCTAATTTGGTACACCAACAAAGAGATTGGAATCTAATTTTGCAAAAAATCAACAATGGCTATTTTAACAAAAATAACTGACCTGCTTTATCGAAGACAAAAGACACTTGAAGTAGTTGCGATTTTTCTTTTTTTTTCTTTGGTTGCATTTAGGTTTGACAGTAAAAATGTAAAACTATTTTGGAGTGACTATCCTTCTGTTGCAATCCTATTGGCACTTGTTACCGCTATAATTGCAATTATTTGGCTTAGAATTGAAAAGCAAAAAACGCAATTACTAATAAATAGCCTTCAAACAGAGAATGCGAAAAAATCTACCAAAACAGAAAACAAACTATTCGAGTTGAGTTTGCGCCAGAAAGCAGTTTTTGACTTAATATTAAAAGGGAAATCAAATAAAGAAATAACCGCAGAGCTTAATATTGAATTGAGCACACTCAAAACACACATTAACCAAATTTACAAAACACTTGGAATTAAGAGTCGTAAAGAAACAAAAAGCTTTGAAAATGAAGCTGATACTATTAAATAAACCCTTTTTCAACCCTACTATCAACCTTTTTTCAACCCCATATTACTTTCTTTTAGTTTTAAAGCGACATACTTTTGCAACGACAAATAATTGTCAAACTAAAAATTAATAAAATGAAAAAAAGAAATTTGTTTATGAGTTTTACACTAATGTGCGGGTTTTTATGCCTTGCATTTACCTTTAACAACAAAGGAATATATTGGCTTTGGGCAGACAATAAGCCAGTTGCAATTAGTTTAGTAATAGCAACAATCATCTTTGGAGTATTTTGGTTAAAATCTCCCAAGAAATTGAAACATACAA
>JBDTJJ010000204.1:0-5373 GCA_039935895.1 Bacteroidia bacterium
ACGGACACGCAAGTTTTGGCGTTTTAATTAACGGCAAACATTTGTTATTCGACCCCTATATATCACCCAATCCGCTGGCTAAAGACATAGATGTTAATGCTATTAAAGCAGATTATATACTGGTTTCGCACGGACATGCAGATCATATTGCCGATGTTGTAAGCATTGCAAAGCGTACCAACGCTAAACTAATTTGCACGCCCGAAGTTGGTGCATGGTTTAAAGCTAAAGGCTTAGAAAATATTTGCAATATGAACACTGGTGGTAAAATTAAATTCGATTTTGGCAACATAAAATGCGTTAAGGCAGAGCACTCCAGCTCTATGCCCGATGGTACTTATGGTGGCAACCCAATTGGTTTTGTAATAGAAAGTACCGATGGCAATTTTTATTATGCCGGAGATACAGCGCTTACTTATGATATGAAATTAATAGGTAATTACCGTCATATAAACTTTGCGTTTTTACCTATTGGCGATAATTATACCATGGGAGTTGACAATGCTATTATTGCAACCGATTTCATTAATTGCAAAGATATTATTGGCATGCATTACGATACGTTTGACGTCATTAAAATAAACCACGAAGATGCGATTGACAAATTTGAACATTCAGGAAAAAAGTTAACGCTGATGAAAATTGGCGAAACTATTAGTAAATAATTTAAATTGAACAGGCACTAATTAGATAAAGAGATGGGAAAAGTAATTGCAATTGCAAATCAAAAAGGCGGCGTAGGTAAAACTACAACAGCTATAAATTTAGCGGCCAGTTTAGCGGTGCTCGAATACAAAACACTTTTAATAGATGCAGATCCGCAGGCAAATTCTACCTCGGGCGTTGGTATAGATCCTCGCACGGTTAAGCTTGGTATTTACGAATGTTTGATGGATGAAATCAACATTAAAAAAGCCATTATAGAAACCGATACACCTAACTTATTTTTAATTCCTTCGGATATTGATTTGGTTGGTGCAGAGCTTGAATTGGTTGATCAACCTAATCGCAATCAAAAATTAAAAACGATGCTTGCCAAAATAAAAGACGATTATGATTTTATCATCGTAGATTGTTCTCCGTCTCTTGGCCTTGTTACGCTTAATGTTTTAACGGCTGCTAATTCGGTTGTTATTCCTGTTCAGTGCGAGTATTTTGCTTTAGAAGGAATGGGTAAATTACTTCATACTATTAAATTAGTTCAGACAGAAATGAACGAAGATTTAGAAGTAGAAGGAATTTTATTAACGATGTATGATATTCGTTTACGTCTTTCTAACCAAGTGGTAGAAGAAGTAAAATCTCATTTTCAAGATATGGTGTTTAATACCGTTATTCATCGCAACACCAAGTTGGGCGAGGCTCCTAGCTATGGCAAAACAATTATTATGTACGATGCTGTTGGTAAAGGATCTGTAAATTATTTAAACCTTGCGAGAGAAATTCTTCAAAAAAATGGCTTGACAAAAATCAGTAATGATGCACGTTTTATTGATATTGATGAAGATGTGCAAGAGCAGGAATTAGAGTAAAATTGTATTATGTATGTTGTACTGTGTATAACAGTCTGCGTACAAAATACAAGGGACAAAAGACAATAAAATTAAAAATTAAAAATGGCAAAATCAGCATTAGGAAGAGGATTAGGAGCTTTATTAGAAAACTCTAAAACAGATATTACTACTAAACAAAACGGAAACACGGCTCCTGTTGCGGGCTCTGTTAATTTGATAAAAATTGCAACCATAGAAGTTAATCCTTTTCAACCACGTACACATTTTGATGTAGATGCGTTAAATGAATTGGCAGAATCTATTCGTCAGCATGGAATTATACAACCTATTACCGTTCGTAAAATGGGTTACGATCAGTACCAATTAATTTCTGGTGAGCGTCGTTTTAGAGCTTCGCAAATTGCTGGATTGACCGAAGTGCCTGTTTATATTCGCATTGCGAATGATCAAACCATGCTTGAAATGGCTTTGGTTGAAAATATTCAGCGAGAAGATTTAGATGCAATTGAGGTAGCCATTAGTTACAAACGTTTAATTGACGAATGTAATTTAACGCAAGAAGCTTTGGCAGATAAAGTAGCTAAGCAACGTTCTACCATTACAAATTACTTGCGTTTACTTAAACTTCCGGCAGAAATTCAAAAAGGAATTAGAGATAAAGAAATAAGTATGGGTCATGCTCGTGCGCTTATTTCTATTGAGAATGAAGACTTGCAATTGGCATTATTCGCAAAAATTATTGAAGAAAATCTTTCGGTAAGAGAAGTTGAAATGTTGGCTCGCGGCGAGAAAATAAAAACGCAAGCACCAAAATCAAAAACGCCAAGCATTGTTACGTTAGAAGACAAAAAAATTATTGAGAAACTAAATAAATTGTTTCATGCGCCGGTTGGTTTAAAACGTAAAAAAGACGGAAGCGGAAGTTTAAGTCTTACGTTTAAAAGTGATACCGAGTTTGAAGAAATTTTAGAGCGTTTAAGTGTTCGTTAATCTTTAATGGATACCAAAAGCGATTCTCCTTTACGTAAACTAACAGGCATTTTAATTACATCTAATGTTTGTATTTATACCGTAAAGTGTTTAATAGGTTTTAGTGTAGGTTACTTTTTAATAAGAGAAATTCCAAATCATGAAATGAATTGGACGTTGCTTTCTATTCTGCTTGTGCTTTCTCCTGATGATGTTGATGCAAAACGATTAGCCATTGAACGCATGAAAGCCAACTTAATTGGTTCTGCAGTTGGTTTGCTGTGTTACGTCATTTATAAACCAAACCTATACATTATTTTAGTTGGCGTTGTAATTACTATTGCCACTTGCTACTTTTTTAAACTGATGAATGTTACGCGCACAGCATTAGCTACGCTTATTATTGTTTTTATTTATGAGCAAAAATCGGCAACGTGGCATAGTGCCATAGAGCGTTTGTTATGTGTGGCTGGCGGTTGCTTAATTGGTGTTGCTATCACATTACTAACGGCTATTGTTGTAAATTATCTTCGCAAAAAATTACATTTTGACAATAATATTAACGGCACACGTGTATGAAAAAAAATTATTTCATTACCCTTCTACTTCTTTGTAATTGCTTTGTTTCTTTTTCGCAAGAACTGAAACGTGTAAAACATTTCGGCAAAAACAAAGGCCATTTAAAAATGTACTTACACACTCCACCCAATATAGATAAAAATAAACCTGCGCCAATGGTTGTTGTATTGCATGGTTGTTTACAATGTGCGGGTTCTGCTGCTTCACAAACAGGGTGGAACAAATTAGCTGATGAAAATGGTTTTTATGTACTATACCCGCAGCAACGTGTTATTAATAACCCTGAGAAATGTTTTAAGTGGTATCGCCGCAGGCATATCAAAAAAAATCATGGTGAGAATGCATCTATTTTAAAGATGGTTGAGAATATGAAAAGCGATTATAACATAGATGCTTCTAAAGTTTATATAACAGGTTTATCGGCAGGTGCCGCAATGAGCGTTGTTATGATGGCAGATTATCCGGAGGTATTTAATGCGGGAGCAATTTTTGCGGGCGCTCCTTATAAAGTAGGGACTAATATTGTTACCGCAAGTATGGCGTTTTTTGGCTGGATTTCTAAATCTCCGGAGAGATGGGGAAAGGCTGTGCGCAAACAAAACCCGGATTATACAGGAACTTATCCTCGCATGATTATTTACCAGGGCAATAACGATTGGATTGTAAATAAACGCAACGGTGTTGAGTTAATGAAACAATGGACAAATGTTCATCACATATCAACTGAGCCTAGTGAAATCATCAATCAATATGTAAACAATGTAGATATTCAACGCAATGTTTACAGAACTGCAGATAAAAAAGATGCTGTAATTTTTTATAAGGTAAATAGGTTAAGTCACGCATTGTTGGTCGATCCTGGAACTTGTCCTACTCAAGGCGGAAGGAGAGGCTTTTTCTCTAAGGATAAAAATTATTTTTCTACATTGTTTACTGCTTATGATTTTGGGTTGATTGAAACACCCGTTATTGTGGGTAAAACAAAAATAACTGCGCAAGAGCAAAATATTACTTATACAGTTCCTTTTAAAGATAAGTGTACGTATAGCTGGACTTACCCCGCAGATTGTAAAGTGATAAAGGATGATAAAACAAATGCCATTACTCTTAATTGGGGAAGCTCAAGCGGTTGCATAAACGTAACCGAAACCGATTTACAAGGTTGCCAAAAACAATATCAAACTTTGTTTGTAACGACTGAAAGTAAGCAGTAATATGTACTTGCGTTAGGGATGTAATGAAAATCCTTTTTATTGAAATGCTTTTTCAGCATTCAGCGAAGTAAATAAGAAAACTAAAACGATGAGCTAAATCGATAAAAAGATTGCAGCGAGAGCCCGACGGCGCAGAGATTTCTCGACTTCGCTCGAAATGACAAATGCGCCGAAACGCCCAAATTACTTTATTTAATTAATTCGTTTAATAAATTTTCGGTGCTTTCTTGCATTTTAAGATAAGCTGCACCAGTTGCAGGTCCGGAATAGCCCGTGTAAATTTTCTCGACTTCGTGCTTTTTATTTAGGTAAATGGTAGTTGGAAAGGCTGAAACCGATGATAAAAATGGCAAACTTTTTTGTGCATTAACCGTGCCGCTTAGCCCTGTAATTAAAAATTCGTACTGCGCGCCAAATTTATTTTTTAAACGAAGTACGGTGCTTTTTGCTTTTTCTAAATCGCTTGTGCGCTCGTAAGCCAAAGCAATAATTTCTAAACCTTTTGGCTGATATTGATTGTAAATTACACTTAAATAAGCAGTTTCATCCATGCAATTGGCGCACCAACTACCCATTAATTGTACCACAACGGGTTTGTTTTTATAACGCTCATCCGACAATGAAATTTGTTTGCCTTCGGTATTGATAAACGAAAAAGTTACGGGTTTATCTTTTACTGTTTTGGTAATAGAGTAGGGGTCTGGCAACTGTGCGTTGTTGTTGCCAATGGCTCTAAACTTTTCGTGTGTGGTTAAGCCCGAATAAAAATCGCCAGTAATTTGACTTTTTTCATCCATAATAGCCGTAAATAAATAAGCGTGCGAGCCATCAAAACTAGATAGATATAAATTTTTTCCATCGGCAACCCCTTCTAAATAGCGGTAATCGCCGGTTTCACTTAAAAAAGTGCCGGTAACTAATTGTTTATTTTGTTTAAAAACACCAATAGCTTTGCTGCTATCGGGCTTACCAATGCCAAAAGTAGTTTCCCAGCGTCCGCTAAAATCAACACGGGTAATTACGGCAGTTCTAAAACGCTGTGTTTGCCCGAACACGGCAGAAAACGGAATAGTGTAATTTTTAGAATGATTTATCCA
>JBDTJJ010000205.1:0-6553 GCA_039935895.1 Bacteroidia bacterium
ATGATAGATGGGATAACTTGATTATAAAATTAGACGACCTTACAAAAAGTTGGAACGGAAAAGAAAAAGGAGTTGAAGCACCTATTGATGTATATGTTTATAAAGGAGTGGCAACTGATATTGCAGGCAAACAAATAGATTTTCATGGGCAAATTACTTTGATAAGATAATGCTTGCGTTAGGGGCTGCATTGATTGACCAACGTGCTTCTATCCAAGATATGCTAAGCTATTACATGGGTAAAAACACGCAAGACAGGCAAGGGTTTATCATCGATAACCTGCGTGTAGAAAAAGATCCCGAGGTTGAATTGGTTGGGTAGTATTACTGTTTCTCTATCTTAAAACATAAAGCCCCCGACTTACGGAGGCTTTATTAATTACAAGATTTAAGTTTTATAAGCTTAAAATAGCTTGCTGCAATCACTAATAAGTTATTGCTTAATAAACTTTTGGATGCGTTTGTTAACGATGATAAAATACACACCTTGTTGCAAGTTACTTACGTCTAAGGTTACTTTACCTTGTTGCAAATTAGTTTGCATAAGGTTATTACCTAACATATCTATTACCTGTATATTGCTATTGTCTGTTAGTATATTTGTGTTAACAGTTAAACTATTATTAGCAGGGTTTGGCATAATAAGTGTGTTTGCCGAAGCAATAGAAAGCTGGTTAATACCTGCGGCAGTTCCATCAACAGTTAACAACCAAGTAGCCATTTGTGGAAATGGACCAAAATTAGTATTAGCAGTTATATTGACTGTAATGGTATAGTTTCCTGCTGTGCCTGCAGCTGGTGTGCCGGTAAAAAGTAGGCAGCCACTAGAACCTCCGGCAATTACTCCGCTTGTAGGGTTTACAGAGTAAGACAAGCCTGTTGGCAAACCCGAAACCGCTGTTACAGTTGCATCGGTAATGGTTGCAGCACCACCAGCAGCCGTAGTGCCTAAGCTTACTTGTATGGTTGTGCTGTACCCCATTAATTCTGTAGCGTTTGGCAAACTGGTTCCTGTTGCAGGTGTAGTGCAATAGCCGGTAGCGCCTATTGTACAACCCGGTGTTATAGTACACTGGGCTTGGGTATAAAATATACCACTCATAAATAAGATAATAAATAATGATTTTTTCATGTTTTTTGGTTTTAAGGTTTAATAACAAAAGTACAATTTATTTTTAATTGTAAAACTTTTAAGCGTCTAACGCAGTATTACAAGTCTGTGCTATATATATCTTTTTAAATAGCACTATCGCCCGGAAATAATTCGTTGGTTCTTTTTTTCATTTCATCGGTAATAACCTTGGCACTCCAACCCTGCTGCAACTATTCCTTCATAAACTTTTGTGTACCCTGCTTTGTTTTTATAAAGTAAACACCGTTAGCTAAATTACTTACATCTATAGTTGCGTTGCCTTGTTGTATGGTTGCTTGTATAAGCTCGTTGCCCAAAATATCTATAACCTGTAATTGCGTTAACTGCAAATTGCTACTTATTACTTGCAGGATATTTGTAACAGGATTTGGATAAATTGTTAGTTGTTCTGTTTCACTTACTTTTGATGCTGTAATTCCGGTTGTTGCGCAGTTAACCGTAAATGTTTTAGTGCAGGTTGCACCGTTATAAGTCGATTCAAAGGTATAAGTTCCTGCTACATTTGGCAAAGTTCTTATTATAGAATAATACGCAATGTTTGTATAAGTACTTACACTATTATGTGTCCATGTGCTAAATGTTGTTCCATTCGGGTTTAAAATTTTCATGGTTGCAGCTAACCCACTTGTTTCATTTCTATAAAATGTATAAAATTTAACCGATGTGCCTCCTGTAAAACAACTATCTTCATTCGGGGTTTCGGTAGTTGGACAAGTTGGAAAAACAGGAGCAATTGTATTGACTTGCGCTTTAATAATTGCAGGCTCTGTATAAGGTTTTTGTGCCGCCCACCACGAATTAGCATTTCGTGTATTACAAGTCCCGCTAAAAGCATCATTTAAAGTGCTTACTGTGCTCCCTGACCAAACTTCAAAATGTAGGTGCGGAGCAGATGAACTTCCCGAACTACCTACTATTCCTAAAAACTCTCCGGTAACTACTGTTTGTCCAACTGTTTTTGCGGTAAGAGAATTTTTTTTCATGTGTAGATATAGTGCACACGAACCATCCGCATGTTGAACAACAATATAATTTGGCGTTAAATTATTTCCGGCACAATTCTTATCAAAATTACCATCTACTTTAGAAACTATTGTACCGGGCGCAGCTGCTATAACCTCTATCTGATTATTATCCATTTTATAAAACGGATATGGAACCGTTGCAATGTCATTACCTTGGTGCGTATCATACGTATTAGTTCCGCAATTATAATCCTTAATTGTACCTGTTGCTGTATCTTCATCTAAATAGGCTGCTATATAATAATAACTGCAATCATTTAAACCATTTGTCATTTTTAATGGCCAACTAAATAAAGTGCTACTGGTGTTTTTTTGCGCGGCTTTATTTATACCCAACCTACTTATATTATCATTAATATTTTTTTCCAGCAACTTGTATTGCTGCGGGGTAAAACAAGGGTTGCTTGCACTATTTTTTTCCATTAAAATTTCACCGCCTTTTTCTGTCTGTATATTTTGTGCAAACGTTAGCATAGGCACAGCTATTAAAAAAAAGAGTGTTGAAATACACTTGTTTGATAGGTATTGATTATTCATAACTATAGTTTTAAAGGTTTAGTTTCTAGAAAAAATTTCCTTACTTATTTTATTACAATGGCAATTTAACTATTTTATAATGGACAAACGTTTGTTATTACATTAATGAGTAGCCTCGTTCGGAAATAATTCGTTGGTTCTTTTTTTCATTTCATCGGCAATAACCTTTGCACTTCCTCCTTGCTGCAACTATTCCTTTATAAACTTTTGTGTACCCTGCTGGGTTTTTATAAAGTAAACACCTTGTGGCAAGGCGCTGATATTTATTTTTTCTTGTTTGTTATTGCTATTTTGTTTTAATACAATTTCTCCTAATGCGTTATAAATAGTAATTATTCCAAACTCGGTTAAAGAACTAATGGTTATGTTACTGTTTGCTGGATTAGGATAAACCATCAAATTATTTTTCGCAGCAATTTCTTTAATTCCAGTTGTAGATGTTGTAAATGTATTTACAGTTGTATTAGTAACAATAGCTGGGTTATAATCAAAATAAATATTAGCCGTGTTTTTTATTTTTGTTCCATTAGGCAAGTTTGCTTTTGGTTTTATACGATACTGCACAAAACCAATAGAGCCTAGAGGATTGCTCACACTATCAGGTAAGTTGATGTTCGGGAAATTAAAACTCAATACATTTCCGTTAACCGAGGCTGTGTTTTTATTACTGTAATTTATTACCTGAAATGTGCTTAGATTTAAATTAGTATCTAATGTATCAACCAAATTAATGTTTAAGGCTATTGCAGTTCCTGTATTTTGAAAATGTATGGTGTAGGTAAACCAATCGTTATAACCCGGTAATACATTTACAGGATAGGTTTCTTTCAAATTTGGATCGTGAGAATTTTCTATCGGGAAGCAATATGAATAATTATTATTACTTACATTATTATCTCCTGCGGTAGGTGTAACGGCTATGTTAATGCAAACTAAATTTCCGGCTTGTGCTGTTGTGTTAATATCAAATGCCATATTAAATGCTGTCATAATATTTACGGCGCCAAAGTCTGCAATGTTATAGGTATACACATTTCCTCCAACAACAGGGGTTAAAGCTCCTGGGGCAGCGCCAAAATAAGTTACCGGACCTGTTACCGTAATTTGAACTTGACCGCTAATACCTGTTGCACAAGTAAGATTATACCACTGACTAATATCTCCGGCAATAGTATTTAAAACAAATTGCTGCCCCGGAAATGCCAAACCATAAGTAACCGTAGATAATACACCAACATCAAAACCGGGTTTACAGGTAAGCGAAAAATTTACATTGGTATCTATATTGGCAACTGTAACGGTAGAATCTAAGCCTAAATTATTGCATTGCGCTGTAAAAGGTACCGAACCCATAGTATCTATAACAACGGTATAGGTACCCATTGTTTGCGGAAAATCATAAACACCATTTAGTGCAGAATATGTTTGTCCTAACAAATTATTAACTGCATCGTATAATTGTATTGAGATGTTTTTTAAATTAGTATCCCCTGCATTTCTCATACAATTGCTATTCATATCTTTATAAGCATACCCAAAAATGCCTTGAGAAGCAGGGCAGTTATTTGTATTGCCTGTCACGCACAAAGGGTAAGCTAAAGTAGCAGCATCCATGGCGGAAACATAATTTGGCAGACAAGTAAATGGATTATTACTCAGGTTACAATCAAAACCTGTTCCTTGCTGATAGTTATATATTCCATCTAACGTATTAGGTAATATTGGAAAACATAAAATATTATTATTACTACAACCCAAAAAAGCCAAATTAATGGGTAGCGTAGGAAGATTTGTTAATTGATTATTGTCGCACCTTAATAAAACAAGTGAATTGGGCAATATAGGGATGACGGTTAATTGATTAACATAACAATTTAAATAGTTCAAATTGGTAGGCAATAAAGGAAGGTTAATCAATTGATTATTGTTGCAACTTAAAATACCAAGTAAAGTAGGTAAAGTAGGAAGATTTGTCAACTGATTAATTTGGCAATCTAAAGATCTAAGCGAAGTAGGTAAAGAAGGTAAACTTGCTAATAAATTGTTTCTGCAAGTCAATGTGTCAATTGAATTAGGTAGAAGCGGCAGGTTAGCTATTTTGTTAAAACTACAATCTAAGTATATCAAGGTATTAGGTAGAACAGGAAGATTAACTAAAGAATCAAAAGAGCAATCTAAATACAAAAGGGGATTGGGTAAAGCAGGAAGATTATGTAAAGGATTCTGATAGCATTTTAAAGTTTTAAGAGTGTTCGGTAATATTGGTAAGTTTGTTATTTTATTATTACCGCACACTAAACTATCAAGTGCACTCGGTAATTTTGGTAAGCTTGTTAAATAATTTGTGGGTGCAACTGCATATTTTCCATTCCCGCAATCTAAGGTTTTCAAAGAGTCAAAATATTGTATGCCTGTTAAATCTCCAATAGAGTCGTTTTCTACATATATTCTGGTTAGGGTAGTAACAGCAGTATTGGTGGTGTCCATTTGGTTGCCATTCATAGCGGCGGGTATTATACTTTGCAGGTATGCGGCAAACTTAGCGTCGGGTATGGTTACGTATTGCGCTTTTATTTTACTTACAAATAAAAAGCAAATTAAAATAAGTAGTAGTTTTTTCATAAAAAGTAGTTTGTTTATCAAATATAATAAAAAAACATACTATTGGATGCAGAATGATTAAGATTTTAATCTCAGTACGCCATCCTTCTAACTTTGCTTCCACCCTTTTAAACTTTGCTTTCACTCTTTAAAAAGTTGGCTGCAACCCTTAAAACTTTCACTGCACTCTTTAAAAAGTACGTTACACTCGTTTCAAAGTTCGTTGCACTATTAAGGGTAAAGGTTACAAGGAGTTTTAAACTATATGCTATAAAACGGTTGGTAATTAAAGTGCTTGCTTTGCATAATAAATATAGGTATTTTACGTTTGGGTAACATGGCGGTAAGGGTATAAATTTTATATTTACTGTATGCAAACGTTTTTTAAACCGGCACTAATTAACCACAACTAATATGCTATTAAATAAAAGAATACCACTAAAATATATTTTTAATAGTATAAAAAAAGATGTTGTTTATATTGTTGGTGTTTCTCTATTAATCAATTCTATAATTTTATATAATAGCCATTTACTTCCCGAAATTCCGGTTGCCATTCCTGCATTTTTAGGTACTGCCATTTCGCTGCTTTTATCGTTTAAATTAAATCAAGCCTACGATCGTTGGTGGGAAGCCCGTAAAATTTGGGGCGAAATAGTTAACGATTCGCGCACGTTAGTTGTGCAACTAAAATCTTTTTTAAAGCCGACAAACCAAGCGGCCATTAAACAAATTACCTTCCGACAAATTGCCTGGTGTTACGCGCTTACGCAACAACTTCGCAAACAAAAAGCCTTGGGCGAAATAGAAAAATATTTTAATGAAAATGAATTTACTGCACTTAAAAAAAGCCAGCACATTCCGTTAACGATATTAGATCTTTCAACGCAGCAGGTAAGTTCATTACAACGAGACGAACAACTTAATTTATTTCATCAAACTCAAATTGACAATACGTATGTAAGGCTTACGGCTTCTATGGGGAAAGCGGAGAGAATAAAGAATACCGTGTTTCCTAAAACCTATAGTCTTTTTACGCATTCAATAATTTATATTTTTATCATTATACTTTCTATTTCCATAGCTGAGATAGATTATTTTTATGAAATAATTATGGTAACCGTAATAGCTATTCCTTTTTTATTGTTGGAAAGAACATCCGAACAAATACAAGATCCGTTTGAAAACAGACCAACAGATACGCCCATAACAAAAATAGCCCAAGGAATAGAACTCA
>JBDTJJ010000206.1:0-9026 GCA_039935895.1 Bacteroidia bacterium
AATTTATATCGTGTGCATTGGGTATCGATAAAGTATCTATGGTAAAAATAATAGATACGCTTTCTAAAAAAGGATTAGTTAAACGGGTTCAAAACCCAAAAGACCGCCGCGAGTATTTTATTGAACTAACTCCAAAAGCGCACAAGGTACTTCCAAAAATTCACGCTGCTATTAAAGATTTGAATACAGAAGCCTTTAAAGGTTTTACAAAAAAAGAAATCGAACTTTTTTATAATTTATTGTTTAGGGTTATTGAAAACGTGCGAGATTTACCGGCGTCGCACACCCTTATTTTTAAAATTAAAAAGAAATAAAAATAGTAGTATGAAAACAAAAAACATCATAATAATTATTTCAATAATTGTAGCATTAGTACTGATAAAAATATTTTTTCTATCGCCTAAGCAACCTAAGAGCGCTGCGCCACAAGCCGGTAAAGGCCCAGTAGTTACTATTAAAGCCGTTGTTTTAAAAGGAGGTAATGTAGAAAATAAATTAGTTTTATCGGGTTCTGTTATTGCTAGCGAAGAAGCTATTTTAAAACCGGAGGTTTCTGGTAAAATAATTTCTATGCAAATTAATGAAGGGGCAAATGTTACGCAAGGACAATTACTGGTAAAAATAAATGATGCCGATTTGCAAGCCCAATTAGCGAAGCAAAAAGCTATGCAAACAATTAATGAAGAGAAAGAGCGTGATTTAAAATCGTTGTTAGGTATAAAAGGCGTTAGTCAAGAAGAGTATGATATTGCTTTATCAACTGTGCAGCAAACCAATGCAGATATTGATTTAACGAAGGCACAAATTGCAAAAACCGAAATACGTGCACCCTTTAATGGTGTTATAGGTTTAAAAAATGTAAGCGTTGGTAACAATGTAAGTCCTTCCGATATTATAGCATCTGTGCAACAACTTGATCCTATAAAAATTGATTTCAGCGTACCCGAAAAATATACATCAGCTGTACATATAAATGATACTGTTTTTATTACCATCCAAGGAACGGGACGTATTTACACAGGGAAGATTTATGCAATAGATCCTAAAATAGATCAAACAACGCGTTCTTTAAAAATACGTGCTATTTGTGATAATGCTAAGCACGAAATTTTTCCAGGCTCGTATGCACAGGTTACTTTAATTCTTCAATCAGATAATTCGGTTATAATGCCTACCATGGCTGTTATTCCGGATATACACGGACAAAAAACGTATGTAATACGTGATGGGAAAGCAGTTTCGGTACAGATTGAAACAGGCATTCGTAACGATACAACCATAGAAGTAACGAAAGGATTAAAAGCTGGCGATACGGTTGCAACAGAAGGCATTATGGCTCTAAAGCCGGGCGTGCAAGTAAAAATACAAGGACATATTAAAAACTAAGGCATGAATATTTCATCTACCAGTATAAACAGGCCGGTTCTTGCTATTGTAATGAGCCTCATCATTCTATTATTTGGAGTGATAGGATATAAATTTTTGGGTGTACGCGAGTTCCCGGCAATCGATCCGCCGGTTATTACCGTTAAAACAGCCTACACCGGTGCCAGTGCCGAAGTAATTGAATCGCAAATAACCGAACCACTCGAAAAAGTAATTAATGGTATTGATGGCATTCGTACCATTTCATCAACCAGCGCACAAGGCGTAAGTAATATTACCGTTGAATTTAATTTGGGTGCTAATTTAGAAAGTGCCGCTAATGATGTGCGTGATAAAGTATCTCAAGCCGTTCGTCAATTACCACAAGATATTGATGCTTTGCCAACCGTTACAAAAGCTGATGCAAATAGCGATGCTATTGTGAGTATGACGATACAAAGCAGCACGCGTTCTATTTTAGAAGTAGATGATTATGCGGAAAATGTTTTGGTAGAACGCTTACAAACTATTCCGGGAGTAAGTACCATACAAATTTGGGGACAAAAAAAGTACGCTATGCGTTTATGGATGAACCCAGAAAAATTAGCTGCTTATGGATTAACGCCTTTAGATGTGCAACAAGCTGTAAATACCGAAAACTTAGAGTCGCCATCAGGTAAAATAACCGGCAGAAACAACGAGCTAATTGTGCAAACCGAAGGAAGATTAACAAACGTAACCGAGTTTGAAAACGTAATTTTAAAAACAAGTGGCACACAAATAGTTCGTTTTAAAGATGTGGGTCGTGTGGAGTTAGGACCCGAAAATTATGAAACCGATTTAAAAATTAATGGTGTAAATATGATTGGTTTAGGTATTGTTCCTCAGCCCGGTGCTAATTATATTGATATTGCCGATGAGTTTTATAAGCGAATGGCTGCTATTAAAAAAGAAATCCCGAAAGATTATAAACTTGATATTGCTTTAGATAATACCAAGTTTGTACGCAAAGCCCTTTCGGAAGTAGAAGAAACATTACTCATTGCAATCATTTTGGTAGTCATTATTATTTATTTGTTTTTCAGAGATTGGGTTATCGCTTTTCGTCCACTAATTGATTTACCCGTTTCATTAATAGGCGCATTTTTTATTATGTATATAATGGGTTATTCCATCAACGTATTAACCTTGTTAGCTATTGTATTAGCAACAGGTTTGGTTGTTGACGATGGTATTGTGGTAACTGAAAACATATACAAAAAAATTGAAGCCGGCATGGATCCAACGGAGGCTGCGCATAAAGGTTCTAAAGAAATTTTCTTTGCAGTTGTTTCAACTTCTATCACATTAGTTGCCGTATTTTTACCGGTAATATTTTTACAAGGTTTTGTTGGTCAATTGTTCCGTGAGTTTGGTGTTGTAATTGCAGGTGCGGTTTTAATTTCCGCCTTTGTATCGTTAACGCTTACGCCTATGCTTAATGCTAAGATGGTAAGTAAAAATCATAAAAAAAGTAAGTTTTACGAAATGACCGAGCCGTTCTTTCAAGGAATGGAAAATGGTTATTTCCAAGCTGTAGGGAATTTTTTAACCAAACGTTGGATATCACTTATCATCATCGGACTATCGTTAGTGATGGTAACCGTTATTATAAAAATAATTCCGCAAGAATTAGCACCACTTGACGATAGAGGTTGGCTTCGTATTACTACCACCGCACCTGAAGGCACGTCGTTTGAGTACATGGATAAATTTATGGACAAGCTGGCAAAAACATTAGAAGATAGTATTAAAGACCAACGTATGGTGTTAGCGGTTACATCACCTGGTTTTTCGGGGGCTGGCGCGGTTAACTCAGGTATGATGCGTTTAATGATGAACGATACTTTGCGAACACAATCACAACAATATTGGGCAGATTATGCAAGTAAAATTACCAAAAGAATGCCTGAAGGAAAAGTATTTGTATCGCAAGAACAAACTATTTCGGCCGGTGGCGGGCCACGCGGAGGTTTGCCTGTGCAGTTTGTATTAGAAGCTGCTACTTTTGATAAACTAAAAAGTGTACTGCCTAAGTTTTTAGATGATGTTAGTAAAAGCCCTGTATTTCAGGGCTTCGATTGTAATTTAAAATTTAATAAACCCGAATTAGATATTACTATTTTACGTGATAAAGCAAAATCATTAGGTGTTTCTGTACAAGATATTGCACAAACTTTGCAGTTGGCTTTAAGTGGAAACAGATTTAGTTATTTTGTAATGAATGATAAACAGTATCAAGTAATGGGTCAGCTTGAAATGCCCTATCGCGATAAACCCACCGATGTTACATCATTATATGTGCGAAATAAAACAGGCGAATTAATTCAGTTAGATAATTTAGTAACCGTTAATGAAACAAGTAATCCGCCACAACTCTATAAATATAATCGTTACGAATCGGCTACGGTTTCTGCTGGCTTAGCTCCCGGAAAAACCATTTCCGATGGTATTAACGAAATGCGCCGCATAGCTAAAGATAATTTAGACGAAACGTTTAGTACCGCATTAACAGGTCCTTCGCGCGATTTTGAAGAAAGTGGATCCAGTATTATGTTTGCTTTTGCGCTAGCGTTACTTTTAGTTTATTTAATTCTTGCCGCACAATTTGAAAGTTTTGTTGATCCGTTTATTGTAATGCTAACAATTCCATTAGCGCTTGCCGGAGCATTATTATCACTTTGGTATTTTAATCAAACATGGAATATATTTTCGCAAATTGGAGCAATTATGCTTGTTGGACTTGTAGTAAAAAATGGAATTTTAATTGTGGAGTTTGCAAATCAATTAAAAGAACAAGGTTTATCAAAACGAGATGCCATACAAAAAGCTGCTGCCGCACGTTTACGTCCCATTTTAATGACGAGCCTTGCAACTGCGTTAGGTGCACTACCAATTGCTATGTCGTTGGGCGCTGCTGCCAAAAGCCGCATGGGTATGGGTATTGTGGTAGTGGGCGGAATTATATTTTCGTTAATACTAACGCTGTTTGTTATTCCAGCTGTGTATTCTTATTTGTCGAGAGAGCATAAAAAGAAAATAAAAACAGATTATGAATTGGAATCAGGAACAGATAATCTTTCAGGTAAAATATCTATATCTCCAACACAAAAAAATTAATAAGTAAGTAGAATTAAAAAATAATATTATCCAGATATGAAAAAATTATACGGCCTAATTGTTTTATCTATTTGCCTAATTACTTATTCGGCTAAAAGTCAGGAAATATTAAAATTAGAAGATGTTATTAAACTAACACTCGAAAATAATTTTGATGTTCAAATTGCCAAAAACAATATTCAGGTTGCCAAAAATAATAACAATATTGGTTTGGTTGGTGGCGGGCAATCTACCGGAGGTACCGTAACTGGTGGATCTACAGGCATGTTGCCGCAAATTTCTATTGCAGCCGGTAGCCCGCAAAGTCCGTTGGGTGTGGGGCAAACTATTACAACCCTTAATTATTCTAACCCTGCCTTAAATGTTAATCAACAAAAACTCACCTCTACAAACTATGCGCCATCTATTGCAGGTACTTGGTATTTTTTTGACGGATTAAAAATGTTTGCCACTAAAAAGAAGTTAAATCGTTTAGAAGATTTAAGTAATCTTAATTATCGCCTTACAGTTGAAAACACTCTGTTATCAAGCCTTACCGCTTATTTTCAAATGATTAGTATTCAGCAATATATTAAATCATTAAAATTATCTTTAGCCTTAGGTAGCGATCAAAAAAACTTAGCCAATCAAAAATTAATTGCCGGCACAGGTTCTAATGTAGATAAGTTGCAAACGCAAATTGATTACAATAACATTCAGGTACAAATTATACAGCAACAAAATTTATTAAATAATCAACGTATTAATTTGAATCATCTTTTAAAACGATCTCCTGATGCAGACTTTATGGTACCCGATACTATTATTACACAAACTACGCCCGAATATCAAATGGCTTTAGATGCCACCGATAAAAACAACAGTTCTATTTTAATTAACCGAAAAACAATTGAAATTGATGAGCTTGGATTGAAAGAATACCGTGGCAATCGTTATCCTAAAATTGGTGTTACAGGTAATTATTCCTATCAGAGAACTACAAACGATATAGGCTTACTAAGATTAAACCGAAACTATGGTTTTAACGCAGGCTTCATTTTCTCCTGGACAATACTGAATAACTTGACTACTACTACCGCTATAAAAAATCAAAAGGTGTTATTAAATTCAGATAACATTCGTTTGGAGGCCGAAAGATTAAATCAAAAAGCAAATTTATATCAGGCTTATTTAAGCTTTCAAAACAACTTAAATATTATTGAAATTGAAAAACAAAGTGTTGAGTTTGCTAATCAAAATTTAATTATTGCTGCGGCACGTTTTAAACAAGGTTTATCTAATTATATAGAATACCGCACGGTTGAGCAAAGCTATGAAGATGCCCAGTATCGCTTATCACAAGCGGCTTTCAATACCAAACTCAGCGAACTTAATTATTTAAAAGCACAGGGTTTATTGGTGCATTAATTTTTTGGTCATCCTGAGCCTGTCGAAGGGTGGCTTTACAAAATAGTCTTCGACAAGCTCAGACTGACGTAATTTTTTCTTTCTCTTTACTTCTTGTTTCTACTATCTTTACCGTATGAGTGGCATTTACATACATATTCCGTTTTGCAGAAAAGCCTGTTTGTATTGCGATTTTCATTTTTCTACTAACCTCGAAAACAAGAAAAACTTAGTTGATGCTATTTGCAAAGAGCTAAAAAGCAGAAAAGATTATCTCGAAAATAAAACAGTCAAATCACTTTACTTTGGTGGCGGAACGCCAAGCTTGTTGGGTCTTTCAGAGCTTCAACAAATCCTTCATACAGTTAATGCAAGTTTTGTTTTAGATAAAAAAGCAGAAATTACATTTGAGTTAAACCCGGAAGATGCAGAATTAAATTATCTGCAAGCAATAAGAAAATTAGGCGTTAATCGTTTAAGTATTGGATTGCAAAGTTTTGATGACGAAGAATTAAAATGGATGAACCGCGCACATAATGCACAACAAAATTTTGATTGTATTGCAAGGGCACAACAAGCAGGCTTCGATAATATTTCTATCGATTTAATTTATGGAAGTAAATTTCAAACACCCGAAACATGGCGTAAAACTTTACAGACAGCTTTTGGTTTAAACACACAACATATTTCATCTTATAACCTAACGGTAGAAAGCAGAACGCAATTGCAACATCTTATTAAAGAGAAAAAAGAGAAAGATATCGATAGTGAAATGAGTTCTCTACTCTTTGATATTCTTATTGAAGAGACTGAAAAAAACGGATTCACGCAATACGAAATTTCTAATTTTTGCAAGCCGGGTTTCATGGCAGAGCATAATAGCAATTACTGGAGAGGCTTATCTTACTTGGGTATTGGGCCATCAGCACATTCTTACAATGGAATTTCCAGAAGGTTTAATGCGCGAAGCAATGCGCAATATATTCAATCATTAGAAAATGATAAGCCGTTTTACGAAGAAGAAATTTTAACCCCGAACGATAAATACAACGAATATATTTTAACGCGTTTGCGTACAGAGTGGGGTTGTGATTTAGAAGAAATGAAAAATATGTTTGCGGAAAAATACATCATACATTTTTTGCAGCAGATAGACTTGTACAAGCAAAAAAATTTTATAGAAACAAACCAAAATAAAGTAACTTTAAACAAACAAGGAAAGCATTTTGCCGACGGCATTGCTTCTGATTTATTTTATACAAAGAAAGATGACCCGAGCCTTTTGACGAATACCAGATTACAATAATTAAAAAATAATTACGCAATATGATAGCAAGCATAACCTATAAACAAAAAACATTTAGAGTCGATTTTTCTAAACCGATTGATATTTCTTTACCTGTTTCGGTGGGTGGTGTAAAGGCTTGGTATGTACCCGAACCAATCATAGAACCTGTGCGCATGGGCGATTGGGTTGGCGAAGTAGCACAAGGCGGTTCTGTAAATTTTAAAAACATTACGTTTAATCCACACGGACACGGAACGCATACCGAATGTGTTGGACACATTAGTAAAGAATTTTATTCGGTAAATAATAGTCTGAAACAATTTATGTTTATGGCAGAAGTTATTTCTGTTTTACCCGAAGAAATAAATGGAGATTTAGTAATTACAAAAAAAGCTTTGCAATTATTTTTGCATGATAAAAATATGGAAGCACTTGTTATACGCACCGTTGCCAATAGTGATGCTAAGCTTCATAAAAATTACTCAAATACAAATCCTGCTTATATTAACGAAGAAGCCATGCAATACATAATTGAAAAAGGTGTGCAGCATTTATTATTTGACACCCCTAGTGTAGATAAAGAAGTTGATAATGGCGCATTGCTTGCGCACAAGGCCTTTTGGGAATACCCGCAAAACACAAACACACAACGCACCATTACCGAATTGATTTATATACCCAACACTATTTATGACGGCACGTATCTTTTAGATTTACAAGTAGCCGCTTTTGAAAATGATGCAGCACCTTCGAGGCCTTTGTTGTATAGAACTATAAATTAATTCTATGAACGATAAGTGGTTTTGTTGCAACGAAAAATAGAGTGTAATTAACAATGTCTCTTGAAATTTAAAATAAATGGAAAACGAAAATAAGTTTAAAAGTTGGATGAATAAAGATGGCTCTTTTAAAAGTGCTAGCGATTACGTAAGTTATTTAAAAGCTATTGGAAATATTGTAAACAATAATATTTTCAATACAACTGACATAATAAAACTAAGAGAATACGAAAAAAAACTATTTGCTAGTAAAGCAATATCGGAAAAAACAAAAACCAATTATAATAGTGGTTTAAGAAAATATATCGAGTATACAAAAACTACTCGCAGCGAAATTCATAATTCAAACTTCAATGCTGTATTTAACTATGAGTTTACTTCGGAGCATTTTGGAAAAAGCCAAACAGAAAGCAAAACCTCAACAATTAATAGAACACATGGCATAATTGTAAATTCTCTTGAAAAAGTTTTAAAAGAATTTGGCTATAAGACAGGGAACGATCGTAATATAGATTTGTTTATTCACAAAAACGATCAGATAGAAAAGATGTTTGAAGTTAAAACAACTTCTTCTACGCAAAGCCTTTATTCAGCAGTTGGCCAGCTTTTAATTTATAGTATTCCTATTAAAAATAATGTTGCCCTTATTCTTGTTCTACCTGATAAATTAAAAGAAATAGTAGAGAAAAGACTTTCTGAATTGGGTTTGAAAATTTTATATTATGATATCAAGAATAATGAACCTACTTTTAAAAATTTAGCAGAAATATTGTAAGGCTTCTCAGATCATTTTTAAATAATAGTCCTGCCCAAAAGCTTGTTAACCCTGCCTTTTAGTATATCTAACTTTTGTACTTCAATTAAAATATTTTGTATTTCTTCATCAGATGAAGCGGTGCGTAGTTTTTCTTTTTCGTCGCGTAGTAATTTTTGCAAACGTTTTTCTTTATAAATAAATAAATCGTGGTTAACCGATTTCTTTAAATTATCGGTTTCATGCGCTGCCGAAATATTATGTTTGCTTTTCCACTTGCTGCTTAACTCATCTT
>JBDTJJ010000207.1:0-6400 GCA_039935895.1 Bacteroidia bacterium
TTTTAAAATCTCTACCAAATTTTTATCTAAAATTTTAGCGAACCCTTTTTCGTAATGAAAGGCTTCTGCGCCTAACGCATTTTCTAACAAACGAAGATGAACCGACATTTGGGTTTTTCGTTCAAACACTGCTTCGCGCAAATTTTTTATTATAGCTTCAAAAGGCACAACATAACTTGGTATCGTTTCGCGTATGGCAGATACGCGCATAGAGTGTTCCCAAAGGGTTTTAGAAGTAAGTACACCATTAAAAATACCTGCGCCGCCCAAACGTTTTTTTTCAACCAACAAAACTTTCTTTTTAAAATCTAAGGCACGCATAGCACCCGCATAACCCGCCGGCCCACCACCAATAACTACTAAATCAAACGTATCCATAAAAATAAATTAACGGCGCTAAATTACAGAAAAACAACTAACATTTTGGGTTGTGTATTTTTGTAGAAGCACAAACGGAGTCCCATCACTTCACTACCTTAAAATTTTCCATCTCAATTTTATTGGTACAAAAAAAGTATTCTTCGGTAACGGTGTTGCTGCAAACTAAAATGGTTTTGTGTTGCGCAAATTTAGTAATCATATTTTTATACCAAGCAATGGCGTTGGCATCTAAGTTGCTGCAAGGCTCGTCTAGCAACAAAACCGGACAATCAGCTAAAATAGCCAGGCCTAGTTTTACACGTTGTTTCATGCCCGACGAATAATTTTTTATATACTTTTCTGCGGTGTGTTCAAGCTGCATTAACGCAATAATTTCTGTAGTAGAAATGTTATTTACAAAAGGTTTAAATTGTTTTTGGTGATTGATGATTTCGGTTAATGTAAAATCTTCAATCAGTTCCATATACGGAGAAGCCATACTGAAGTGCTTGTAAATAGTATCGTCTTCAATAATTTGTTCTTCATTTTTCCAAACAACTTCACCTTTGGTGGGAATTAAAAAAGAAGAAATACTTTGTAATAAAGTAGATTTACCCGATCCGTTAGAGCCTAAAATAACGAGCTTTTCGCTTGGAGCAATGTTTAATGTAACACCTTTAAAAATCCATTCGTTGACAAACTTTTTACCTAAATTATTTATGTGAATGGATATTTGCACAATAAGAAAGGTTTATTTTTTTCTCATGACAATTTCAATCGGCACACCACTAAAATTATAGTGTTCGCGCAATTTGTTTTCTAAATAACGCTTGTAACTTTCGCTAACGTATTGTGGTAAATTACAAAAGAAGATAAACATTGGTATGCCTTTCATTTGCGTAACGTATTTTATTTTTACGTATTTACCTTTTAATGCAGGCGGTGGATAGGCTTCTATTACGGGTTCAAAAAATTCATTCAGTTTGCGGGTTGGTATAATTTGTCGGCGGTTATGATACACTTCAATAGCCACTTCAATAGCTTTTAAAACACGTTGTTTTTCTAAAACCGAAACAAAAATAATAGGCACATCTTTAAACGGAGCTAAACGCTCACGAATTTCGTCTTCCATTTTTTTGGCAGTCGCAGCATCTTTTTCAATTAAATCCCATTTGTTTACTAGGATAACAACACCCTTGTGATTTTTAATCGCTAAATCAAAAATGCTTAAATCTTGTGCTTCTAAACCAAGTGTGGCATCTACCATTAACAATACAACATCGCTGGTCTCAATTGCCCTGATAGAGCGCATTACGCTGTAAAACTCTAAATCTTCGTGTACTTTGGCTTTTTTACGTATTCCGGCGGTATCAACCAACCAAAAATCGTTTCCAAAAGCGTTATAACGTGTGTTTATAGAATCGCGCGTGGTGCCTGCAACCGCTGTAACAATATTTCTTTCGTTACCCAACAAAGCATTTGTAAGCGATGATTTACCAACGTTTGGTCGCCCAACAATGGCAATGCGCGGCAATTTATCTTCTTCATCGTCGGCTGGGTTTGGAAGTGCTTTTACAATATCATCTAATAACTCTCCGCTGCCACTGCCACTTGCAGCCGACATCGGGTACACATCATCACCCAAACCTAACGAGTAAAATTCGGCAGCATAAGGGGTTTTATCGGGTGTATCAATTTTATTTACGACTAAAAAACATTTTTTTCCGCTTTTGCGAACTAAAACTGCAACATCTTTATCAAAACGAGTAACGCCTTCGGTGCTATCTACAACAAAAACTAATAAATTAGCTTCATCAATGGCAATTTGTACTTGTTTTCTAATTTCCACTTCAAAAACATCATCGCTTCCGGTAATATATCCGCCAGTATCAATAATGGTAAATTCGCGCGCATTCCACTCTACTTTTCCGTAGTGCCTATCGCGGGTAACGCCCGAAACAGAATCTACAATAGCCTGGCGGCTTTCGGTTAAGCGGTTAAAAAGAGTTGATTTGCCCACGTTTGGGCGACCTATAATAGCGACTATGTTTGACACGTGTTTGTTTTATAAATTGTAAATGATATGAACCTTACTTAGTTTTTTGGCAAAGATAACCTTTTTGGGCGTTCCGGCTTATTTGTCATTTCGAGCGATTCGAGAAATTTCTTTCGCCGTCGGGCTTTTCACTTCAATCTTTTTCGAATTAGCTCATTGTTTTTATTTTTTTAATTGCTTCGCTGAATGCTAAAAAAGCATTTCAAAAAAGTATTTACGTTGCAATCCCTAACGCAAATACACGGCATAAAAAAAGCCTCCTGTTTTTCACACGAGGCTTTCCATTTTTAATTATAAAAATTCTAATCGTTTAGCTTAAGTACAGCCATAAATGCGCTTTGCGGAATTTCTACATTACCAACTTGCTTCATTTTCTTTTTACCTTCTTTTTGTTTTTCTAATAATTTACGTTTACGCGAAATATCTCCGCCATAACATTTTGCCGTTACATCTTTGCGGATTGCTCTAATGGTTTCTCTCGAAATAATTTTAGCGCCAATAGCAGCCTGTATAGGTATTTCAAACTGTTGGCGCGGTATTAATTCTTTTAATTTCTCACAAATCTTTTTACCAAATTCATGCGCATTGCTTCTATGTATCAGGGCAGATAATGCATCTACTTGTTCTGAATTTAATAAAATATCAAGCTTCACTAAATCAGATGTGCGCATACCAATACGGTGGTAATCAAACGAAGCATATCCTTTTGAAATTGATTTTAAACGATCATAAAAATCAAATACAATCTCACCTAAAGGCATTTCAAAAAGCAATTCAACTCTTTCGGAAGTCAGGTAATTCTGACCCATAATTTGTCCGCGTTTTTCAATACACAAACTCATTACAGGCCCAATAAATTCAGATTTTGTAATGATGGAAGCTTTAATATAAGGCTCTTCAATGTAATCAATTCGTCCGGGATCGGGTAAATCGCTTGGGTTATTTACAACCACTTCATCTCCATTAGTAAGGTAAGCAATGTACGATACGTTGGGCACAGTGGTAATAACCGTCATGTTAAATTCACGCTCTAATCGCTCCTGGATAATTTCCATGTGCAACATTCCCAAAAATCCGCAACGAAATCCAAAGCCAAGCGCAGCACTACTTTCGGGCTCCCACGTAAGTGAGGCATCGTTAAGTTGCAATTTTTCCATGCTGTAACGCAACTCTTCATAATCCTCAGTATCAACCGGATAAATACCCGCAAATACCATAGGTTTTACATCTTCAAAACCTTGTATTCCTTCCACACAGGGGTTTGCAAGTGTAGTAATCGTATCTCCAACTTTTACTTCTTTTGCCTCTTTAATTCCTGAAATGATATAGCCCACATCGCCCGTAAACACTTTGTCGCGAGGTTCTTGTTTTAAGCGAAGCACACCAATTTCATCGGCATTATATTCTCCGCCTGTGTTGAAAAATTTAATTTTATCTCCTTTTTTAATAGAGCCATTATAGATGCGGAAATATGCAATAATGCCTCTAAACGAATTAAAAACAGAATCGAAAATTAAGGCTTGCAAAGGTGCGTTTTCATCTCCTTTTGGAGACGGAATACGATGTACAATTTGCTCTAAAATATCGTGCACACCCATACCGGTTTTACCAGAGGCTGACATAATTTCTTCGCGCTTGCAACCCAATAAATCTACAATTTGATCTTTTACTAATTCGGGCTCGGCACTTGGTAAATCTATTTTATTAAGAATAGGAATGATGGTTAAATCGTGTTCCAACGCCAAATATAAATTAGAAATTGTTTGTGCTTGTATGCCTTGCGCAGCATCTACAATAAGCAAAGCACCTTCGCAGGCCGCAATAGAGCGGGAAACTTCGTAACTAAAATCAACGTGACCAGGAGTATCAATTAAATTAAAAACGAATTTCTCGCCGTTTAATTCATAATCCATTTGTATGGCGTGGCTCTTGATAGTTATACCGCGTTCTTTTTCTAAATCCATATCATCAAGCACTTGCGCTTGCATTTCTCGTTTAGAAATAGTGTTGGTGTACTCTAATAGTCTATCAGCCAAGGTAGATTTACCATGATCAATATGTGCAATAATGCAAAAGTTACGAATCTGTTTCATTTGTTTTTTAAATAGTACTTATAATCAAATGAAACTACGGAGGGTTGTTTCATTTATAAAATAAGTGCGCAAAGATAGTAAAATCAAGCAGTTTACTTAACAGCTTGTTTTTTCGCATTGATGCCCTCTACTACTTTCTGTTGATTGGCAACATCCATTTTTTTGGTCTCGATAGCTTTTTTGTTGGCTTCTATTTGATCGTTAGCTTTTTTTATTTTTTGGTTGTAGTTGGTAATATCATCAGCTAAACCTCTATTTTCTTTTTCTAAATCAGATTGCTTATCCTGGTGATTAGCCAATACTTTTGAAGCAGATTTCATTTGGTCATCAAGGTCGTCTTTAGTGATTTTAACAGCAAAATCGTACATCATTTTTTTAATGTAATCAAATTTATCTTTGTGTTCGGATGAGTTTAAATAAGCTCCGCCCAAATCGTAAGCCGCAGTAAGTGTAACCATTTTATCTGCTTTTTGAAACACAACTTTAGAATATACATCAACGGTATTGCTACCCATTTGCTTAAACAAAACATTATCAAAAAAGTATTCGCCGCTTTTATCGCCACTTTTATCATAGCCATAATCTTTCAATTGGCTTTTCCATTCTTTTTCAACCATACCCGCATCGGTTACGTATAAATTTACCGATAAGGCATTATGACTTCCGTTATTAAAACTCTCATTAGATTCTCTAATTTTAATATCCTGCGCAAAACTAATGGAAGCTATTGCGGCAAATGCTATTGTAATAAGTTGTTTTTTCATGGTGTTAGGTTTAAGGATTTATTAGCTAAATATATTAAAACTTTTTTAAAGCAAGAAAAAAATAATGAGTGACTACAAAATAGAAATTAATTAATTTTTTTTGTAAAGAGCCTTTAGTTTATGATATTTTAATTTAGTTGCCCAGGCTGAGTTTTTACAAATTTCGAAGCCGTATTTACCATCTAAAAAACCAAGCTTTAAAAAATAGCCGTCAATAAAAGTGGCAATCGGACTTACATATAATTTTATAAACGAGGGTTTATAACCTTTGTCAAACAAGGCTTTTGAGGATATATCAGTAAAATATTCTATTTGTTTTATGTGGCTTTCGATGGTATAAAAACTATAATGTAAAATATTTCCTTTTAAATAACCCGTGGTTTTATCACCTGTAAATAGTTCGTATTTATCGTGTGGGTTTGTGCCTTGCCATTCGCCTTTTTTGCTATTCCACAAACGCAATTTCTTGTCAGGATACCAACCGCAGTGTTTCACCCAATGTCCGCAATAATTAGTTAAGCGGTTCATATAATAACCATCATGTTGCCAATTATTTTTCGCCTCTAAAATAGATTTTTGCAATTCATCGTCTAAAGCCTCATCAGCATCTAACGATAAAACATGTGGATATAAAGCTTGTGTTATAGCCCAGTTTTTTTGCTGAATATGTCCTTCGAAAGCGTGCTCTATAAAACGAACGCCATTTGCTAAGCAAATTTCTTTGGTTTTATCTTTACTGAAAGAATCTACAACAACAATATCATCGGCAATATTTTTTACCGAAGCGATGCAACGCGCAATATTTTTTTCTTCGTTAAAAGTTATAATTACAACCGAGAGCTTAATCACTAGTTAGCCCTCCATTACTTGTTTGGCGTGCTCTTTTGTATTTACATCATTTATAACGCGTACAATTTTTTTATCTTTTATGATAAAAGTTGTGCGCATAATGCCATCAAAAATTCTGCCCATAAACATTTTTTTGCCCCACACATCGTATGCTTTAATGGCGTTTAAATTTACATCGGCTAAAAGCGGAAAAGGTAAATCAAACTTTTTTATAAATTTTTGGTGCGATTTTTCATCGTCTTTACTAACACCAACAACCGCAAAATCTTTTTTGGTTA
>JBDTJJ010000208.1:0-6452 GCA_039935895.1 Bacteroidia bacterium
TATGCAAATACCTTCTAATAACAGCTCATTATTTGCGCTGTTAAATTCTACTTTAGGCGTTTTTTCGGTCGATTCTATAGATAGGGTCATACTTGTAATTACAAATTTATAATAATTTTTAACTTTCCGCTATTTGTTTATTACTTAATACATGTTTTAATGAATATCCAATAACACAAATATCGTCTGTTTGTGTCGCATTATTCTTCCATTCGATGTGTTGTTTCCATAAATAATTTTTTTGTTTTTGAAACGGCAGATCTTCAATTTCCAATAGCGTAAACTTAAATCTGCTTTTGCTATATTTTTTTATGTCCTTTCCGTTAAACTGATCAAAATATCCATCGGTACTCATATAGATTTTTAAATCTTCGTGTATCAATCGTATTTGCGTGGTAAACTGTGTTGTTAAGCCTGATGCAATGCCTCCAATAGGAATTCGGTTGCCTTTAATTTCATTTAGATGTCCGTTATTAACTAAATATAAATTGTGCATAGCACCGCTAAACAATAGCACTTTATGTTTTAAATCTAACACGCAAAGCGATACATCTAATCCATCTAAAATTTCGTCGGCTTGTTTGTATTGATTTAAAGATTCTTTAATTCTTCGGTTTAAAAAATCTAAAATTAAACCAGGGTCAAACATATTATATTCTTTAATGGCTTGAGATATAATATTGCTGCACAAAATACTTAAAAGTGCACCCGAAACCCCGTGACCAGTGCAATCTCCAAGGGCAATAAAAATTTTATCTTCGGTACGATGACACCAATAAAAATCTCCGCCAATAACATCTCGTTGTTTTAAAATTATAAACGAATCGGGCAACATGGCTTGCATAAACGATTCGGGTGGCATAACCGATTGCTGAATTCTACGCGAATACTCAATATTATCAGAGATATCTTTATTTTTTTCGGATAACTCTTTACGATACGTAATTTGTTCGACACCTAATTGGATTGATTCTGCTAAATCAGTCAGCAATTGAATATCTTGTTCAGAAAAAGTATCTGGTTTAGAAGAAAGTACAGAAATTGAACCTGTAATTTTAACTCCGCGTTTAATGGCTACGCTTAAAAACGAACGCGTGTTTGCTTTTATGGTTTCGTCGGGAAAGCTATTGAGGTTTGCTATTTGCGAAGGAGTTACGCTGCTAAACAACAAATAATCTTTTTTATAGAAGGCTTTAAAATCAAAATCATGCATATCAATTTGTAAATGCTTTTTTACAGATGATGTATGTATATCATAAAAAAAAGTTTCTAATTTTTTACTTTGTTCGTTATGAAAAGTTACAAAAGTGCTTTTGTATTGCGGAATGCTAGTACACAATTGATACAAAACCGAGTTAATTAATTCTGTTTGGTTTTTAGTATTAATAAATTCTTTTTTAATATTATTAATAACTTCTAACCTATCAGAATAGCTTTGTATGCGCGCATTTTGAAGCTCGATAGTTTCTCTGTTATTTATTTGATCAAGTGTTATGGCTATGGCATCAGCAATTTGTCGGGCAAAATTTATATAATCTTCGTCAAATAATTTTTTATGTTCAGATGCTAACGTAAAAGCTCCAATAAGTTTTCCATTAAAAAACATGGGAGTAACTAGGTACGAATTAATATTTAATTCTTTAACTAGGTCATCACTTTTTGAAAGAACACCTGAGTCATATAAATCCTCGACTTTAAAATATTGATTATTTAGTAAGTTAGGAAGACTTCGGTAATCTGTGGTAGGAAGAATATGTAATTTTATTTTTTGCTCATCTTCTTTGTATTCGTATAAAGAAGCCGTTTTTATATCATCGTCAAACAACGTTACTGTAGCTCTTTTTGCATCTGTAATTCTTGTTTTTAATTCCGTTAGTAATCGTTCTACTAAATCATTTTTCTTTGTAGCCTCTAAAATAATTTGTTTTACATCGTTAAGCAGTTCTAATTTTTCGGAGTACAGTTCAATACGTTTGTTTTTTTCTTCAATTTGTTTTTGCGCCTCTATACGTTCCGAAACATCGCGACAAATTACCTGAAAACCCATTATTTCATTGCCATGATTTTCATTACGCGAAAGCTTAACAGATTGGCCTACCCAAATTTCTTTGCCACTTTTGGTAATAATTGGCATTTCTAAATAACTCTCTTCCACCTGATCCTCTACCTGCTTTAAATAAAACAGACTTATTTCTTTCACATAATCTTTGCGCACTAATTTATTAAAACGCATTAACAACAATTCTTCATTAGAGTACTCGGTAATGCGTTGTGCTATTTCATTGGCATAGGTAAAAAAACCATCTATATTGGTGGTATAAATAATATCACTGGCGTATTCTACAATGTGCTGATAGCGTTCTTCTATTTCTTTCTTGTCAGTAATATCAATACCAATACCTACTACAAGGTTATTTTCAAAAAAACTATTTTCCCATTGTATCCAGCGAGGTGTGCCATTTTTATCTATGATGCGCTCTACCGAATTGCGCTCCATATCTTTTGCTATTACGCTATTTTTTATATCCTGATTATATTTGGGGTCTTCTGAACGTATTTTCCACCAGCCATCGCCTAATAATTCCTTTTCGGTATAACCTAAAATCTGTTCAAAGTTTTTGGAAGCAAAAACAATTTCTCCGTTTTTGTTAGAAGCAATAACTAAGGAGTTACCAGTGTTAATGGTAGTATCAGCAAAAAACAATCTATCATATAAATTTAATTGAACCTGTATGCTAACCAATGTTAATATAGCAGATGCAATGACAACCATCATAAACATACCCGGACTATACACAGGGTTTTTAACGGCAAAAAATAAAAAGATGCTAGCCAACACTACAAAAGATGCATAAATAATAAATGGTTTTATTTTATCTATAATAAGATGCGCTATGTTTATAACAAGCACTAACCCCATAAAAAAATAGGGCATTAAGCTAGATTGGTAGCTCAATAAAAGATATAAACTTGTTATCGCATAAAAAGCTACCGTTAATATTTTTTTGCCATTTATTTTTATAAAGCTTGATGTATAAGTTAACATCATTAATAAGAGCATCAAAACACCAGCTCCAATTTGATATAAAAGTTTACTATCATAATCATCTGTAATGGCAGAAAAAACAAAGGCACTTACAGGTAATAATACAGCACCACAAGCCAATATAACACGTGTATTGGGCAAGTTATAATCTACGTTAGATGATTTTATTAAATCCTCCTGATAACTTTTAAAAAATCGTAAAAAGAAAGCAACAATGGATATTAACAATGCAAGCACTAAAACCAAAAAGGTATTTGTTTTCCAAAAGGGGGCTTCAATTTCAAAAGTAAACTCGTCAGGCGCGCTCCAATTAACTCCATCAAAAGATACAGACACAAAAAAAGTATATTTTCCGTCCATTAAGTTAGAATAGATAGCACGATTTGTTTTTTCGGCGTACATCCATTTTTTATCGAAACCTTCTAACTTATATTTTAAAAAATATTTATTATCTCCAAGCGAATTAAATACTTCGAAATAAAAAGTTAAGTCGTTTTTATTATATGGAAGAACCAACTCTTCTGGCATATTAGCTTTGCTATCAAACTTATAACCCAATCTTGTCCAATTGGTAGTATCATTAAACAACTGTACTGATGTAAGTTTTATAACCAAGCCTTTTAAAACATCTTGGGTTTGATTTTGTGTATAAGCTAACAAGCCTCTGCTTGTACCTAAATAAAAACTACCTAAGTTACCCGATACTAAAGCACCTGGTAAAAACTCTGCGTTGTTTCTACTAAAATTTTCTACCAACGCATCTATTTTTATTTGATTGGCGTTGAAACTAATTTTATATAAACTGTTTGATGAGCTTGCATAAAGTTCATTATCATTAATAGCATAAACCGATTTTATAACTAAACTTTGCAGACCTTGTTTCCGTTCAATTTGGTCTAACATTTTGGTACTTTTATTATATATAAAAATACCGAAGCCGTTTGTTGCCGCAAACATATAATTATTACTGCAAGAGATAGAATACACGGTAGATTCTGCCAGCTGATTATCTTTATCAATCAGTTTAGAAACTTCACCATTTTTAATGTAATATAAACCTCTGTCGGTGCCAATCCAAGTGGTTTCATTATCTAAAACAATACTCCAAATAGATAAGCCAATAAATTGCGGAGAAAATTCTGTTATGGCTTTTGTTTTAAAATTATAAATTAACAAACCTTGTTTGCGCGTTCCAATAAGTAAGGCTGTATCTTTTAAAAATTTAAGCGATAAAATTTCGGTATTGGTATTAATTTCATTTACTAATTTTTGTGTAACGCAATCGTATAATTGTACAGTTGAGTAAAAATGCGAAAGTGCAATTTGATTGGTAATTGGGTTATAATCAGCTCTTCCTATGTTTTCAGTTTTCTTTTCATAAAAGGGAGAAATAGTTTTTCCATCAAAAAAACAAGCCCCACCCGATGTTGTTAGTAGCCATTGATCCTCTTTTATTTTTATAAGTTGTCGGCAATTTTCGGCAGGGAGATTTTGCTTTGAATTATAAATTAAAAAATCTTCATTCAATAAAATAGATACACCTAAAGATGCTGTTCCGCTCCAAATATTTCCATAATTATCGGTAGTGGTACAGAGTAAATTATTGTCAGCTAAGCCGTTTTCTTCGGTAATTATTTCAAACTCTTTTTCATCATATTTTACCAAGCCATTTCCAAAAGTGGCAAACCAAATATTGCCTTTTTTATCAACATCAATATCGGTGGTATAAGCTAGCCAGTATGGCTTTGGGCCTTCTAACCAAATGGGATTATTAAAATTATATTGCATGATACCCCGGCCAAGCACACTTATAAATAATTTAGAATCGAAGTAAGAAACTATATCTTTTATTTTATCATTTTTAAGCGAATCATATAAAGCTTGGTGCGTTTTTACAAGCGATTTATCAAGTGTATTGATGGCATAAATACCACTTCCGTCAGAGCCAAGCCAAAGTTCGTTTTCATTTTTACGATAATAACCGCAAATAATATTTTCTACATCTATTTTTAAATTAGTATAAAGTTGCGTAAATTTATTATCCTTAAACTCCCACACGCCAAGGGTTGTAAGCACATACACCACCGAATCTGAAACGGGGACAATTTTATTTATCAGTATGGGATTTGTTTTGGTAAACAGCGGAAACTCTTCGGTATAATTACCTACACATTTAAAAAGAGATCTATCGTTTGCAAACCAAACATTGTTTTCGCTTTCTGCTATTGATTTTATTGGGCGAGATAACGAGACAGGATTACGCGCATATATATCTATAAAACTTTTACCAACGTATTTTTTTATGCCTTCGTTGGTACCAATCCAAATAAAACCTTCTTCATCTTGATAAATTGTATTTATTTGAGAAGAAGGTAAACCATCGCGTAATGTAATTTGCGAAAAATTAAATTCTTGCGCATAAGATGTAACTGATACTAAGCAGCATATTACATAAAATAGTAAATAAAGTTTTTTCTTAAATTGACTTCCTACAGAATTCATACAAGCAAACTTACCATTTTACTTGCATAATTAAAAGAATAAAATTAGCCTTCGTTAGGATGCACTTTTATAATGGAAGCTGTTGCCGTTTTTTGAACCATATTTTTGCTAAACATAACATCAATTCTGCCCAGCCAAATGCCCGCCCAGCCCACTTGGGTAATGTAAACAGGCTTATTAGCAGCATTGGTTTTTAGTTTAGGTTCGTCTAAAAAAGTATGTGTATGTCCGCCAATAATTAAGTCAATATCTTGCGTTTGCTCAGATAAAACAATATCACTTACCTTATTTTCTTTATAATTATAACCTAAGTGAGAAAGACAAATAACGTAATCACACTTTTTATCGTGCTTTAAAATAGCGGCCATTTTTTTAGCATTTTCTATCGGGTCATTATACTGAATATCGCCATAGTTTTTCTTTTCAACTAAGCCTTGTAACTCAATACTTAAACCAAAAACACCAATTTTTAACCCGTCTTTTACAATAATTTTATACGGATTTATTCTTCCTGCCAATGGAGAATCTTTAAAATCATAATTAGCACAAACAAATTCAAAACTTGCGTTTGGTAGTTGCTTAATAATATTGTCAACGCCCAAATCGAAATCGTGATTGCCAAAGGTTGCCAAATCGTAACCCATCTGACTCATTAATTTATACTCCAGCTCGCCTGCGTAAAAATTAAAGTAAGGCGTTCCCTGAAATATATCTCCTGCATCAAGCAGTAAAACGTTTTTTTCTTCGCTTCTAATTTTTTTAATAATAGCTGCACGCCTTGCTGCACCTCCTTTATTGGCATATTTTGGATCGTTATCCGGAAATGGTTCTATGCGGCTATGCACGTCGTTTGTGTAAAGAATAGTTAATTTACTAATTCCTTTATCTGCTAAAAGCGTATTAG
>JBDTJJ010000209.1:0-4526 GCA_039935895.1 Bacteroidia bacterium
ACCAAATCAGCATCAGCATCAATGGTTGGTTTGCCTTCTAAATCGGTACGTTGAAATTTATACCAATGATTTTCGGGTGCAGGATTAAACGTAATGGTAACTTTTTTTCCGGTATGCAAGCCTACTCCAGTAAGAGATACAGCCTTTTTTATGGTACATTGTTTTTCGCTCATGTAGCTTTTATTTACTTATGCTTAGTTGTTTTTCTAATTCGTTTATTCTTTGAGAAAGTTGAGGTAATTTACGGAAAATTACATAGCAACGTTGAAAATCTAAATACGGCATAGAAGGCGAACCTTGTAGAACGTCTCCTTCTTTTTTAACATTGCCCAGTATTCCAGTTTGACCGGCAATTTTAACGCCATCGGCAATTTTTAAATGTCCGATAATGCCTGCTTGTCCGCCAATCATACAGTTTTTACCCACTTTGGTAGAACCTGCAATAGATGCACTAGCTGCAATAACGGTATTTTCGCCTATTTCGACATTATGTCCAATTTGAATTAAGTTATCCAATTTAGCGCCTTTACGAATAATGGTAGAGCCTAAAGTTGCTCTATCTATGGTAGTGTTAGCGCCTACCTCAACATGATCTTCAATAATAACATTACCAATTTGAGGTATTTTTTTGTAATTGTTATCGCTATTTGGTGCAAAGCCAAAGCCATCTGCTCCAACCACAGAACCGGCGTGCAGCGTGCAGTTTGAACCAATTACGCAATCGCTATAAATTTTTGAGCCAGCGTAAATAGTTGTATTATCGCCAATTTTGGTGTTATCGCCAATGGAAGCGTGCGGGTAAATTTTTACGTTATTTCCAAGCACTACATTCTCTCCAACATAAGCAAAAGCAGCCACGTAGCAATCGTTTCCAAGCTTTGCACTTGGCGCGATAAAGGAGGGTTGCTCAATGCCCTTTTTGTTGTTTTTTACCTGGTTATACATTTCAAGTAATTGCGCAAAACTACCATAAGCATCTTCTACACGAATGAGTGTACAGGTTGATTTTACAGGCTTTTCAAGCACTAAAGTTTTATTTACAATAACCACAGAAGCATCGGTAGTATAAATATACGGTGTGTATTGTGGGTTTGCTAAAAATGATAATGTTTCGGGTTTTCCTTCTTCAATTTTAGAAAGATTGCTCACGGCAGCATCGGCGTTGCCTTCTATGGTTCCGTTTAAAAGTGCCGCTATTTGCGTGGCAGAAAATTTCATATAATATGTTTATTTGACAGAATGACTAATTCAACCTTCAAATTTAAGAAAAATACGATTGTTTACGCTAAAAAAGCGACTTTTACACCAAAATTAAATAATAATACCATGTTTGGAAAATTAGGCGATATGATGGGCAAGCTTGCCGAAGTGAAACAAAAAATAGAAGAGATAAAAATAGGACTTGAGGCAAAAACCATACATGTTAGTGGCGCAGGTGGAGATATAAAAATTGCCATGAATGGAAACAAAAAAGTGCTAAGCCTTGAAATTGCAGATGCGCTGCAACACGGTGCTAAAGATGAGTTACAAAAACAACTGCTGCTTACCTTTAATAACGCAGTTGCCGAAGCAGATAAAGTTAGTGCGGAAGAAATGAAAAAAGTTGCCGGAGGAATGATTCCTCCTGGTTTGCTTTAAGAGCCTCGTTTATCTAAAAACTTTATTGGCTTACGACTTGTTTCTGGTAAAATAATTTTTTGTAATTTTTCTATTTCAGTAAAAATTAGGTTTGGTGCAACACGCAATTTAGCTCTAAAAAAATCTTTAATTTCTTTTTCTAATTTCTCTGAAGGATTTGCACAGCCAATATGTACAAGCAGCTCATCGGTGCCAATCTCGTTGGTAAAAACTTCTACTTGATAATTTTTTACTTCATCAAGCACATCTAAAATTTCATACAAAGCATGCGGATAAATTGTAGTGCCTTTGTATTTTATCATTTGTTTTTTTCGTCCTAAAATCGGACTTAAACGTGCGCTTGTTCTTCCGCATTTACATGTTTCATAATGTATTTTACAAATATCGCCGGTCTTGAAACGCAGTAATGGCATAGCTTCTACGCCTAATGTAGTAATGACTAATTCTCCAGCTTCGTTGTTTTTTACTTCATTTCCTTCTTCGTCAATTAGTTCGATAAATAATAAATCGGGTTGATGATGCGCGCCAACACCGTGTTCACATTCAGTAAACGCAGCAGCCATTTCACTCGAAGCATAAGTTGAAAACAATTGCAAATTCCAATTCTCAGTAATTTTTTTCCCCAATTTATTTAAAGAGAAATCTTCATTTCTAATGGGTTCTCCAATGCAAATGGCTTTTTGTATGCTTGAATTTTTATAATCTATATTGTGTTGTTTAGCATACTCAACCAACTTTAAAATAAAAGAAGGCACGCAAATAATAATATTTGGTTTTACACGATTAATGGTATCCCACTGCAATTGCGGTATGCCATTGCCCACACGAATAATGCCTGCGCCTAATTTACGCGCACCTAAAAAATACGCAAGCCCAGCCATAAAACGTTTATCAATGGTAGTCATTAATTGATATACATCTTTAGAAGACCCACCCGCAATCTTAAATGAATTGGCTTCGTTATTTGCTAATCTTTCTAAATCATTTTCTGTGAGGGCAATGGTAACGGGCTCTCCAAGCGTACCCGATGTGGTAACGTAATCAATTATTTTTTCTCTATCGACACAAAAAAAGTCATCATTGTATTTTTGTATATCTTCTTTTGTGGTAAACGGAATTTGTTTAAAATCTGCAATTGATTTTATTTTTCCGGGAATAATATTATTTTCAGAAAATAGTTTTTTATAGAAAGTAGAATTTGTGTTTACATATTCAACCGTTTCAACAAGCTGATTTTGTTGATGTTTCAGCACTTCTTCATTGTCTGCAAAAATAAGTTCGGTCATATTATAAATTAAGTTGCACGATTTGTTTTTTAATTTCTTGTCGCTCTTTATTAGTAGCAATTACTTTTGTGAGTGCGGTTTGATAATACGTTACTGCTAGTTTTTTATTGCCTGTTTTTTTATAGTAATCTCCCATAATTTGGTAGGTATAATAACTGTTCGGATTGCTTGCTACAAAGGATTTTACAATATCTTCATCAACTTTTAAATCATACTTTGTCTTGGTGCAAAAACGCACGTAATTTTTAATTTTTTGAAACAGTAAAAAGCTTTTGTATTCTTTTGTTTGAAGAAAAGTATCGGCCAAAATAGTTAATTGAGGCTCATTAATTTCTTTGTTTGTTTTAAGTGCTGGAGCTTCGGCAAAAACTTTATTTAAATCGTAACAAATAAATTGCCCTAACTGAAACGGTTGTGTAGAAACCCACACCAGCCTATCTTGCGGAGAAAACACAACCGCATGATGTGCAATTAATTGATTGATTGCTTTTTCATTTCCCAAGCCAATATCTCTGTTATTAATGCCCTTTCTATCTCGCAAAATAGTTGCCGCATCTTTATAATTTATGGTTTTGTAATTGCTAAGTAATTGTTCCATTCTGTATTTTCTAAACATAGATGAACTCTCTACAATATTTTTATTATTATTTACATCCTTGGCAAATGCCTCACTTTGGTAATGATTCGGACAAACAAGTTGGTTTCTATCCTCTTGATACAAATTTGTTTTGGTGGGCGTTTTTTCAATGATAAAACATTTATTATCTTCCGAAGAAGCAATTAAAATAGATTCTGAAACAAAAGTTTTTCGTTTCTCGGCAATAGCATAAGCCTCTTTTATGGTTGCGGCATATTGTAAAATTTCTTTGGCCAATAAAGAAATGGGAGTAGCTGCGCCCGTTGGTATATCACTCTTTGCAGCGTTTAAAGTAACTGTCAAACCTTTATCATTCATACCCGAAACCACGCCCGTAAAACCTGCCCAAGTTATGTACATGTATTTATAACCGCTTGTGGGTTTTACAAAGGCAACAATTTTATTTTTTGCAAAATCATCTCCGGAATAAAAATCAAAACTTCTACCAACCAATAATTTTCCGGTTTCAGATCTATCATTCCAAACTCCAAAAGAAGTGCAACCAACAGCCATGTTTTTATCCTGCAAAGCGTGCCCAATATCGTGCGCAGCATGGTAATTTAATATGCGATAATATTTTGGCGCCATTTTATCAAACTTATCGGAGGCAGAAAGCGACACGCCATAAATTTCTTGTTGATACTCATCTGTAATGTTTTTAGTGAGATTACGATTAAAGTAGGCGACAAAATATTTCAGAAAATTCAAGTAAAAATCTGATGGAATAATTGTTTTTATTTGTTTGATAAACGCAATTTCTTGTTGCTCCGCTAACTCTTTTGTCAGTTTACCATTTATAACGCCGCGCTCAAAACCATCTCCCTCCAAATAAAGCTCCCACAGCCCACTCTGGCTCTTTTTAAACCAATTATTTCCAATTTTATAAAAATTTGTATCAAGCGTTTGTCGTGTAAAACTTAAAGAAGTTTTATCTTTTATTTCGGGCGTAGCCACATAAATACTCG
>JBDTJJ010000210.1:0-6237 GCA_039935895.1 Bacteroidia bacterium
CTCGCGGGCGTTGAGGAGGCATCTTTGACATCGATAGCAAGCTTCACGAAATAATACAGGAAGAAGAACGAACTCTTGCACCTGATTTTTGGAACGACTCTAAAAAAGCAGAGGCGTTACTGCGTACTATTAAGTTAAAAAAAGATTGGACAACTGCTTATGCCGAGCTTTCTAGCTTGGTAGATGATGTAAATACCTTATACGAATTTCACAAAGCAGGCGAAGCCACCGCGGAAGAAACCGAAGAGCAATTTAAACTTGCCAATAAAAAACTAGAAAGTTTAGAGTTTAAAAATATGCTTAGTGGCACCGAAGATGTGCTTAATTGTGTAATAGAAATTAACGCAGGCGCAGGCGGTACAGAAAGTTGCGATTGGGCTGCTATGCTAATGCGCATGTATATTATGTGGGCAGATAAGAATGGCTTTAAAGTCTCTGAAAACGATCATCAGGATGGGGATGCAGCAGGCATAAAATCTGTCTCCCTACAAATTGAAGGTAGTTATGCGTATGGTTATTTAAAAGGAGAAAATGGCGTGCATCGTCTTGTTCGTATTTCGCCGTTTGATGCCAATGCAAAGCGCCACACTTCTTTTGCTTCGGTTTATGTGTATCCAATTGTTGATGATACTATCGAAATAAATATTCCACCTGCCGATATTGAAATTAGTACAGCGCGCTCTGGTGGTGCCGGCGGACAAAACGTAAACAAGGTTGAAACGAAAGTGCTTATAAAACATTTACCAACGGGCATACAAGTAATGTGTCAGGTTGATAGATCTCAATTGGCTAATAAAGAACGTGCCATGCAAATGCTTCGATCTCAATTATATGAAATTGAAATGCGTAAGCGTAACGAAGCCAAGCAAGCTGTTGAAGCCGGAAAGAAAAAAATTGAGTGGGGTAGTCAAATACGTAACTACGTTTTTCATCCCTATAAATTAATAAAAGATTTGCGTACCGATTACGAGACAAGCAATGTGCAAGATGTAATGGATGGCGACTTAGATGAATTTATTAAAGAATATTTAATGGAATACGGAGAAAAATCGTAATTTAATAACGTAAATTTGTAGAAAGGAGATTGAGCTTATGTTAATGCAACCCATCATAAATAAAATAAGTCGTAAGTTTATTTTAAATGAATTAACGCCTGAAAGGTTTGTGCGTAAAACAAATAACGGCAATAACGAAATTTATGTAATTACGCATCAGGATTCTCCGTATGTAATGATGGAAATTGGTCGTTTACGCGAACTTACTTTTCGTTACGCAGGCGGTGGCACAGGCAAAAGTTTAGATATTGACGAGTATGATGTATCATCGCACCCATACAAACAATTGTTGGTTTGGAATCCTGAACACAAAGAAATTGTAGGTGCTTATCGTTATATAAAATGTAGAGATGCAGGTTATAAAAACGAACAAATAGATTTAGCTACGACCGAATTATTCAAATTTTCTCCAACATTTTATAAAAATTATTTAGATAAAACCATTGAGTTAGGTCGCTCGTTTGTGCAACCAAGTTACCAGCCCGGCGAGCAATTTCGTAAAGGATTATTTTCTTTAGATAACCTGTGGGATGGATTGGGAGCCATTATTATTGATAATCCAGATTGCAATTATTTCTTTGGCAAAGTAACCATGTACACGCACTTTAATAAAGAAGCGCGCAATATGATATTGGCTTTTATGAAACATTATTTTCCGGATAAAGAAAATATGGTAAGACCAATTCGTTCTGTAAAAGGGGGTAAAATAAAAGTCTCTGCTTTTGTGCAACGAGTAGTTTATCCAACCAAAAGAAGTGTAAAAGTAGAAGCGTTTGTAAAAAGTTTAAACGGCTTATCGTATAAAGATGGCCACATGATTTTAAATAAAGAGGTACGTGATTTAGGCGAGAACATTCCGCCATTAGTAAATGCGTACATGAATTTATCGCCAACCATGAAAACCTTTGGAACCGCTATTAACAAAGATTTTGGCGGCGTGGAAGAAACCGGCATTATGGTTTGTATAAACGATATTTACGAATCAAAAAAACAACGTCACGTAGACTCTTATAAAAAAGAATTGGAGAACAGAACTAATGCAGGTTAACACAGCAGATTTTGCAGTAAGCAGCACCGATGTAAATAAATGTCCTAAAACAAATTTACCCGAATTTGCATTTATAGGAAGAAGTAACGTAGGCAAATCCTCGGTTATAAATATGATATGCAACAAAAAAGTAGCGCATACATCGGGTCAGCCCGGCAAAACCAGGTTAATTAATCATTTTTTGGCAAATAATTCTTGGTACGTAGTAGATTTACCAGGCTATGGTTATGCCAAGGTTTCTAAAACCGCACGCGTAGAATTTGAAAAATTTATTTCGTTTTATATTTTAGAAAGAAAAAATTTAGTCTGCCTTTTTGTACTGATAGATATTCGTTTGCCCTTGCAAGCCATTGATGCACAATTTATGCAATGGTTGGCCGAAGAAGAAGTCCCCTTCTGCATCATCTTTACAAAAATGGATAAGCTATCTAAATTAGAACTACAAAAAAACTTAGTCGTTTTTGAAAAGGGAATGCTACAAACTTGGGAAGCTATGCCCGATTACATCATCTCATCTGCCGAGAAAAAAATAGGCAAAGAAGATATCTTAGATTATATCGACGAAAACATTCAGTTATATAACAGGCATTTACAGCAAAGTAAAAATCCGTAATTTATTTTCTAATAATAGTTGTTGAATTTGCCTGCACAGTAGGCATAATAACAATATCATTTATGTTTACGTTTGGCGGACGATTAGCCACCCAAAAAACTGTTTCTGCAATGTCTTGTGGGGTTAATGGATTCAATCCTTCATATACTTTTTTAGCGCGTTCTTCATCACCATGAAAACGAACTACACTAAACTCAGTTTCAACCATGCCTGGGTTTATTGCTGTAACTTTTATACCATGCGGAAGTAAATCTATGCGCATTCCTTTGTTTAAAGCATCAACAGCGTGTTTGGTAGCGCAATACACATTGCCGTTTGCATATACTTCTTTACCCGCAATAGAACCAATATTTATGATATGTCCTTTTTTATTGGTTATCATTAATTGTGAAACTTCGCGGGTAATGTAGAGTAAACCTTTTACGTTGGTGTCAATCATTTTTTCCCAATCGTCGGTATCGCCATCTTGTATGGCAGATAAGCCCGATGCTAGGCCGGCATTGTTTAGCAATACATCTATTTGTTTAAACTCGTTGGGTAACAAAGCTATATTTGTTTTTACTTCAGCTAACTTTCTAATATCAAAACAAAGTGTATGTACATTTATGTTGTATTCAGTTTTTAGTTCTGCGGCAAGGGTTTGCAAACGTTCAGTACGACGACCAGTTATAATTAAATTCCAGCCATTTTTTGCGAAAATTTGTGCGCTTGCTTTGCCTATGCCTGATGTGGCTCCTGTTATTAATGCTATCATAAATAATTTCTGTCTATTTAAAGATAATGGTTTATTGCTTTACCACGCTAAAAGTAATAAAAGAAATAAACTTTGGTTTAAGGAGAGTGAAAACGTATTTTTTTAGCTTTTGGTTTTGCAAAATTTAGCATCCTGGTTACATACTAATTTACCCACGGCAATAAACGGCAATCTAAGTGGTTATATCTTAAAATTACAAGTAACTAATTGAAGTACAATAATATTACTAAACTAATTCGATTGCGCTCGAACTGACATTAATCAATTCAGGCTAAATTAATACTAATTAGGACGAAAATAAATTTAATACCTTTATCAGCTAAAATAAACTACGCGTTTTTTCGTTACAGATAAATAATTTAGGATAAAAATGATTAAAAAAATTAAGTTGTTGCTGTTGTTTATTATAACAGCTAATATATTGCAAGCACAAGAATCGCCTTTTGGTTTTTTGCGCGGCAATGCCGAAATAATAGAATACCGCAAGCATTTACCTAAACAAAACACCCAAATACTAAATAAAACACAAAGCACATCAACAGTAAGTTTAATACTGCCTTTTTATGATGAGTTTTCTTACCAAGGCCCCTACCCCGACTCTACCAAATGGCAAAAATCGCAATCGGTTTATGTTAACCGCACCAAGGCAATTGCCCCACCAACTATGGGCGTGGCTACTTTTGATGGTTTAAATAAATACGGCTATCCGTATGATGATAGCCAAATGATAATTTGTCCTAATACGGGCAATGGACTTAGTAGTTACGCTTCAGATACCATGACTTCTATGCCCATCAGGTTAGATTCTATTCCGGCTCCTTTTTTTCAGAAACTTGTACCTGCTGATAGTATTTACCTTAGCTTTTATTACCAGCCTAAAGGTTATTTCGAAGCACCTGAAGGTAGTGATAATCTTTATTTAGATTTATACAGCCCGTTAGATACAACCTGGAACACCGTATGGCAACATTCAGGCTATACACCAACAGATAGCAGTTGGCATTTGGTAATGATCCCTATGATTGATACAGCGTATTTTCATAAAAATTTTCAGTTCAGGTTTCGTAATTTATCAGCAGCCAGCGGAGATGTTGACCATTGGCATATAGATGTGGTATCTCTTAAAGCTAATCCCATTCAAGTAGATACCACTTTTGGAGATTTTAGCCTTGCTTACGATCTATCGAGCACCTTAAAAAACTACACGCAAATGCCCTTTCAACAATACACAGGTGCTACTGATTTAAAAACAAATATCAATGCTTATGTTAGAAATAATTATAATGATAATAGCCATGAAAATATAACTACTTATTATGAATGTTATAATAATACAACAAACTCGTATCAATATAACACACCTTCTACAGGTTTAGGCGCATCTAATTTAGGTTACTTTCCTTCTGTGGGGTATTTGAGTGTTCCCTCAATGTCAAACCCTACTTTAAACTATTCTTACCCTGCATTAACAGCTGTTGATTCTTTTACAATTAAATATTATTTAAAAACAGCAGATAATATCCCTTCAAACGATACTGCATATTTTCACCAAATATTTAATAACTATTATGCTTATGATGATGGGAGTGCCGAGGCTGGTTTTGGTATCTGCAGCGATTATGTGGCAGTAAAATACACCTTAAATAAACCAGATGTTTTACGCTCTATGGATATTTTTTTCGAGCCCGTTTTGGATGTAAAATTTTTAGAAACTACCTCGTTTAGAATGGTTGTATGGGCAGATAGTGCTGGTTTTCCTAGAACCAATAATCCTATTTACAAAGATACTATAGATAGGTACCCTTATTTTGCTACAGACACCGTAATGCCCGGTACACAGCGTATAAATGCTTTTTTACGTTATCAGTTGCAGGTACCACAACCCCTTAACGGAGGCACTACTTTTTATATCGGCATAATACCAAACTCAAATAATCTTTTGGCTATTGGCTTTGATAGAAATACTAATTTTTACCAAAATATGTTTCGCCATACAGGTGGAGCTTGGTACGTGTTTCCGGCAGCAGCTATATCTGATTACGGAGGTTCTTTAATGATGCGCCCAGTGCTTGGAGATTCTTTATCGGCTTTAGGCATAAAAGAGTATGCGCCAAAAAGCAAAGCTAACTTTACATTATATCCAAACCCTGCACAAGATTATGTTTTTATTCAATCAGAAAGCAATATAGCTAAAGTGGTAGTAACCGATTTATTAGGCAACACTATTTTGCAACAAACAGGTGCAGCTATTAAAACTATAAATACGCTATCTTTGCAAAGCGGGGTATATCTTATAAAAGCCTTTACCGATAAAGGTTTTACCGATACCCAAAAACTGATAATAGCTAGATGATAGAAGAAAAAAATTTACTGGAAGAAGAACAAGAACTTTTTGAACACCACCGTATTGAAGCTGATAAAGGTCAGGCGCTTTTACGCATAGATAAATATTTGTTACATAAACTGGCGCACGCATCTCGTACTAAGGTTCAAGCTGCTGCCGATGCAGGCAATATTCAGGTAAATGGCAAAGCCGTAAAATCAAGTTACAAGGTAAAACCGTTTGATGTTATTACCATTCTACTTCCGCATCCGCCAAAAAACTTTGAGTTAATTGCGCAAAACATACCCATTAATATTATGTATGAAGATGCTGATATTATGATTGTAAATAAAGAACCGGGCATGGTTGTCCATCCGGCTTTTGGGCATGAAAACGGTACTTTAGTAAATGCTTTATTATATCATTTCGAACATTTACCTGCTG